>JASJBY010000222.1 GCA_030066245.1 Gammaproteobacteria bacterium | reverse complement strand
GCAGGCGCGCGGTCTTCCCCATCGACTTGAGCCGGTCCTTGACCTGCTCGGAGATCTTCTCCTCCGGCACCTGAACGGTCATGCGCCGTTCCAGGCCGCTGCTTGTCTCTACAGTGACTTGCATTGCCTTTCCTCTCACCAGCCCACGAGCCGGCTGCTCGGCGCCACCGCCCGCAGCTTCGGCCTGTAGGGTCATAACTGACAGCTCGATCAATCAACCCGACGCAGGCATGGGTACTCTTCGCGGACGGTCCACGAGCCGCCGCGCCATCCGGCGCCGGTTCACGGTTGCTGAGCATCTTCGGTATGCTGGTGCGAAAGGAGAGACTCGAACTCTCACGGGTTTCCCCACTGGCACCTAAAGCCAGCGCGTCTACCAATTCCGCCACTTTCGCAAGTCTGAAGCATCCCAACATTATAAGGGACCTGGAGTAACGGCGTAACCCCTTGTATTCGGGATACATTACGGATTGGATTTCGGCGTGTCAGGAGCCCTCGCCGAGCGCCTCAAGACTGCAATCGTGGCTACGCTGCCCGCGCCGCCGCACCCGCCGTCGACTAAGCGTTCAAGGCATTGAAAGCGCGCCCGACAAAAGCTCATCGAGTCACTCCTGCCCGGCCTCGGATTCGCTCAGATAACGACGAGCCTGAGACCGAAAATCCGCGAGCACTTTTGCATCGCTGATTTCCGAGCAATGAGCATCGCGGTAGCGCTTGGCGGTGGCACGCTGGTCGAGTAGCAGCTCACAGTTCATGCTGCTGCCATCCCCTCCCTCCGTAGCATGGCAGTAGCGCAGGATGTCAACGGAGTATGCACTGGCGCAGTCGTCGGCAAACTCGGACAGTCGTGGCGCCGTTCGTGTCCAATCGACGAAATCACGCGCCCGCTCTTCTCGCGCCCGCCTGAGCTGCTCCCGCGCTTGCTCTGCCCGCTCCAGCGACTGCACACGTTCCTGCTCGCGAAACTCCCACTCCGTCCGGGCAGGTCGGTTCGCACCGAGAACCAGCCAGACGATGCCATTCAGCACAGCAGCGATGATGGTGAAGACCACCAGCGTGCGGACAACGTGACGGGCCCTGGGGTTCACGGCACAGCTGCGGCTACCGGGACGGACCGCTGAAGCCTCCACCCGCCTCCAGCAGCCTTACTGCACGGGTCAATGGTCATACGGATCGCCCCAGTTCAGCTTGAAGGCCGCCTTGATAGTCCCCAGGAAAAACGTGGTAGCAGACGCCGCGGCGATGGCGCCAGGCACTCGATCCGTAATTCTGTCGAAAGCATCCTGCCACTCAGGAACAACGTCCTGGAGAGCTACCCCGGCCGCCAGCCAGAGACCAAAACCGATGAAGCCGCCGATTACCAGGCCGGCTATCGCGCCGTCGGCAAACGGTGGCGACAGCTTGGCGAAGCGCTGTATGAAGCTGCCAGCCAGCTTCAGGTACACCATTCCGCTAACCGGCGCCAGCAGGGCTATCAGCCAAACGAGGCTGTCCGCAGAGACCAGTACCCAGGCGAGAGCCAACACGGAGACCGCCGCCCCCGCAACAAGGCCGGCAAGCAGCTTGGCGCCGGCTCGATAAATCCTCGATTCCTTGACGACCAAGCCATAGACGGCACCGGCCACTGCCCCGACGCCGGCACCCACCAGCGTAGGTCCCAAAGGCGGAATGACGACGCCGTTCATGATCAAGTAACCGAATACAGCGATGTTGCTGAATATCGCGATCTGCACCGCCAGCTGGGAGCTGCTGTACACCAGTGCACCACCGGCTGTCGCGGCCACCGTGGCAAAGATCGGGGCTATCCATAGGGCCAGGGAATTTCCCGTAACCTCGAACACCGGCACGAACATTGCCGCGTAAAGCGCACCGGTAAATGCCCATACGAGCCCTCGATGGAGGATGTCGCGACGCGTTGGCTCGTGCCGCTCGCTGAAACTGCGCGTTTCCATGACTGGCGGTTCCCCTGGCTTTGTAATTGCAACCCCCACTGCCTGTGGGTGTTCAAGATACCAAACCCGAGTCGCGAGCACACGCCGCTGCCGGGGCGCGGACAAAATCCCTGACGTGCGTTTCCAACCATGCCTCTGCGGATGTCCACGCCGGGGCCTCGCGTGGAGATGCTCAGGCCCTTGGTCGTGGGCCCAGACGCGTCCGGGCACGGGCATTCCACGCCTTCGGGTGTAGCACCGGTGCTTGTCCTAAACTAATCCGGGCTAGAAACAACGGAATGGAGATTAATGCTCAAACGACGTGATATTGCGACCAGCTGGCTCCCGAGGTACACGGGAATGCCCTTGAGGGAGTTCGGTGACTACATACTGCTGACCAACTTTCAGTTCTACCTCAACCACTTCGCCGAAAAATTCAGCTGCAGGGTGTACGGGCGGGAGAAGCCGATGCAGGCAGCCACCAACGACAGCGGCTTGACCATCATCAATTTCGGCATCGGCTCCGCGAACGCAGCTACGATCATGGACCTGTTGACTGCGAGACAGCCGAAAGGCGTGCTTTTCCTGGGCAAATGCGGCGGTCTGAAAATGTCCACGGAAATCGGTCATTTCATCCTGCCCATCGCCGCGGTCCGAGGAGAAGGCACCAGCAACGACTACTTCCCGCCGGAGGTGCCCGCGCTCCCCTCGTTCAAACTGCACAAATTTGTCTCCGACAAAATAGTCCAACACGGCCACGACTATCGCACCGGGGTTGTGTACACCACCAATCGCCGGGTTTGGGAACACGACCAGGACTTCCTGGACCGCCTGCGGCAGATGACCTGCATCGCCATCGACATGGAAACAGCGACCATATTCATCGTCGGTCATTACAACCAGCTAGCCCGAGGCGCCCTCCTGCTGGTGTCGGACATTCCGGTCACACCAGACGGCGTCAAGACCGAGGAGTCCGACACGGAGGTTACCGAACGATGGTCCGAACTGCATCTCCAGATCGGTATTGAAGCCATGGCGGAGATCGGCGAGCAGGGAGAGAAGATCAAGCACTTCACTTACTGAAGCCGGCCGCGGCATAGGTGCCCGCTGAAGTCCGCGCCGGTCCCTGTCGTGAGGATCTGTCCCACCGGGGATACCGGCGGCGATGGCACACTCGCCGGTCCCGTCCCTCGAAGGTCGACCAGCAGCGGTGCCCACAGATTCACCAGACGGATCCCATCAGGATTCCAGACCCGCCTTGGCAAAGGCCTCGGCAAGGGCGCCGCTCTTCTCAGGAGCACGGGAGCGGCGCCGTCGCGACGGCCTGCCCGAGTCTCCGCCATCGCCGCGGCGCGCCGTTTCCATCTCGGGCTCATCGTCCAGTCGCATGGACAAGCTGATACGCTTGCGCCGCAGATCGATCCCCATGACCTTGACCTTCACCACATCGCCGGCCTTCACAACGCTGCGCGGATCCCTGACGAACTTCTCGCTCATGGCGGAGATGTGTACCAGGCCGTCCTGGTGAACTCCGACATCGATAAACGCTCCGAAGGCAGCGACATTCGTCACGACGCCTTCCAACACCATGCCGGGCGTCAGATCCGCCATGTCCTCGACCCCGTCCCTGAAGGTTGCCGTCTGGAACTCGGGCCGTGGGTCGCGTCCGGGTTTCCTCAGCTCTGCAAGAATGTCCTTCACCGTTGGCAGGCCGAAGTGCTCGCTGGTGTAATCGGCCGCATGCAGTCTGTCCACGAAGTGGATGTCACCTATGGTCTCTTTCAGGGATCGCCCGTGAGCTGAGAGAATACGGTCAACCACCGGGTACGCTTCGGGATGAACCGCGGACGCATCGAGGGGATTCCTGCCGTTCGTGATACGGAGAAATCCGGCGGCCTGCTCGAAAGCCTTTTCACCCAGTCGGCTGACGTTGAGCAGTTCCCTGCGGTCCCGAAAAGCCCCATGGGTGTCCCGGTAGCTCACAATGTTCGCCGCCAGCGTCGCTGTCAGGCCCGAGACCCGGGCGAGCAACGCGGGCGAAGCGGTATTCAAGTCCACACCCACGGCATTCACGCAGTCCTCCACCACGTTCTCGAGGCTGCGGGCTAGCTTGACCTGGCTGACGTCGTGTTGGTACTGACCCACGCCAATGGACTTCGGGTCGATCTTCACCAGCTCGGCCAGCGGGTCCTGCAGCCGGCGTGCAATCGACACGCCACCGCGCAGGGATACGTCGACGCCCGGCAACTCCCTGGCCGCCAGCTCAGAAGCTGAGTAAACAGACGCACCCGCCTCGCTCACGCGAATTTTGGTCAGTCTCAGCTGCGGGTGATCCCGAATCAGCTCGGCGGCCAATCTCTCCGTTTCGCGGGACGCCGTCCCGTTGCCGATGGCCACCAGCTCCACTCGGTGCTGCTCGACGAGCCTCGCCAGCACGACGATACTCTCCCGCCATTGATTCCGCGGCGGGTGCGGATACACGGTTGCCGTGTCCAGGAGCCGGCCGGTGTTATCCACAACGGCCGCTTTGACCCCGGTGCGCAGCCCCGGGTCCAGGCCGAGCGTCGCACGCTGTCCGGCAGGCGCGGCCAGCAGCAAATCCTGCAGGTTGCGGGCGAAAACCCGGATAGCCTCTTCCTCCGCCGCCTCGCGAAGCCGTGCCTTGAGCTCCAGCTCCAGACGCGTGAAGAGCTTCACGCGCCATGCGTAGCGCACGGTCTCCTGAAGCCAGGTGTCGGCCGCTCGGCCCCTGTCTTGCACACCGAAGCGTGCCGCGAGCATGGCTTCCGGCCAAGCGCGGTCCGTGCCTGCCGCGTCGGGCTCCTCCAGCGTCAGCCTCAGCACCCCCTCACCGCGCCCGCGCAGCAGCGCCAGGGCGCGGTGCGAGGGAATGGTCTTGATGGCCTCGTTGTAGCCGAAGTAATCCTTGAACTTGGCGCCTTCCTCCTGCTTGCCCTCTTCCACCTTCGCCTCGAGCCGGGCGTTGTTCCACAACCACTCGCGAAGCTCCCCCGCGAGCACCGCGTCCTCGGCCCATTCCTCCATGAGAATCTGGCGTGCACCGTCCAGGGCTGCCTTTTCGTCCGCCACACCCCTGGCGGGGTTCACGTAACCGGAAGCCACAACCGGGGGAACCTGCGCCGGATCTGCCAGCAGGGAGTGCGCGAGCGGCTCGAGCCCGGCTTCGCGCGCGATTTGCGCCCGGGTTCGGCGCTTGGGTTTGTACGGCAGGTAGAGATCTTCGAGAGCGGTTTTTGTCTCAGCAGCCAGAATGCGTGTCTTGAGTTCTGGACTGAGCTCGCCCTGCTGCTCGATGCTCTTCAGCACCGTTCCCCGACGCGCCTCCAGCTCCCGGAGGTAAGCGAGTCGTTCTTCCAGCAAGCGCAGCTGCCCGTCGTCCAGGCCACCGGTCGCTTCCTTCCGGTACCGGGCAACAAACGGCACAGTGGCTCCGCCGTCGAGCAGATTCGCAGCCGCGGTCACCTGAGCGGACCTGACACCCAAAGCCTGGGCAATACGTTCGGGGATTGGGGGAAGCACGCCGCTCTCCTTTGCCTGCAACTCCATGGGAGACGAAATTTACTACACCAGCGGGCCGCCGTCTCCCACTCCCTGCCCCGTTCTCATGCTTCCTCTGACTGGCAACGCCGCGCGATGCCCTTGACCCGGTCAAGAAAGGCATACATACCCACACGGCGGTTTGGGCTGAGGTGTTCCTCAAGCCCGAGTCTGGCGATGTATTCACTCGGGTCTGTGGCCAGCACCTCTTCAGGGGGCCTGCCCTGAAAGGGCGTGAGCAGCAGCATAACGATTCCCCGCACCAACGTGCCCTCGGCGTCGGCCAGGTACTCGATACTCGACGGATGCACGCCTTGTAGATGTCCGGTGAGCCAGGTGCGCGTGTTGCACCCTTTCACCAGATTGTCGTCCACCTTTTCCGCTTCGGGCATGGGTGCGAGCTGTTGGCCCAGTTCATTGATGAACTCGTAGCGGTCGTTCCAATCCGGAAGGATTTCGAACGTGTCGATGATGCGTTGCATGTCCATCGGCGTCTCGCAAGGGCTGGCGCTCTTTAGAATAACGTCGCCTACACAGTTGTTCCAAAATATCGGCCGACCGCCACAACGCAACTGTCGCAGCTCTGGTCGAAGCGTCGCCACTCGCCGGTATCTCGGGCCAGCTTTACAGTTTACGCCACCAGAGGCATTGAAGCTGTCCTGGTCATGACCTGCTCGCCTCGTTCGCGGCGGAGACTGATCTCATCGCGGCAGCAGCTCCCCTTATGGCCAGTGCCACAGTTCACCTGCGGGCCAGCGGGGCGCACGCGCAACCGGTTTGCCGAACGCGAGACGCGACTTGGGCAATGCTGCTCCGGCCGGCAACACCATCGGTGAAACCAGCTCCGGCTTCAGTGCCGTCAGGCGCGCGACGCGCTCCCGGGAATCGGGGTGGGAGCGCAACAGGGACGGCTCAGGCACGCGCCGACCCGGCATGAAGATGCGTTCCCACAGACCGCTTTGGGCGCGTTCGATCTTCACCAGGGCCTGTGCCAGCCCGTCCGGGTCGCCGGTCAACCTCGCGGCGTTCAGGTCGGCATCGTACTCGCGGGTACGCGAAAGCGCCATCCGGGCCAGCCCGCTGACGATGGGCGCTATGACCAGGAGTCCGAGCGCAAACCAGTTGATGGACATCTCGGCGAATAGCACCAGAGGCAGACTGAGCAGCGACAACAGCCTGGTGGCACGACTGAAAAAAGCCGCCAGTGCCATTACCCAGAGGTCGTTGCTGCTGATATGACTGATCTCATGAGCCAGCACGCCCGCGAGCTCGCGCAAACTGAGCTGCGCCAGGAGGCCGTCAGTCACCGCCACGGCGGACCGCTCGCGCGTCCCGACGGTAAAGGCGTTCAGCGCATGGCTGGGCACGTAGTACAGTTCCGGGTCCTCGGGCAAGCCAGCGCGGCGGGAGAGCCGCGACAAGACCATGGTCAGCTCCGGTAGCTGGCGTGGGTCGATGCGTCTGGCCCTGTAGAGCCGCATTACCAGCCGCGGCGAAGCGGCGGGATTGAGCAGGACACC
>JASJBY010000221.1 GCA_030066245.1 Gammaproteobacteria bacterium | reverse complement strand
CCCGCGCCAGGTGCTCACGGCGCCGGTGTTCCTGACGAAGGGCGAGCAAAGAGCTATAGACCCAAATGACCGGCCAACCCTCGCACGAAGGTAGCGGATAGCGAAACACCCACCAGCGGTCATGAGGGCCGCCGTGTCGGCGTGGATTCGGGCGGTCACGTACTAGCACCCAGTCTGGCTCATGGGTCTGGATCCACTCACGAAACTCCGCATCCTCCTGGCGCGAGCGCGGCATCACACAAACGAAGCGCCCGCCGCGTCCATCGATGTGGTCCATGGGCTCGCGGGCGCACAGCTTGGAGTCGGCGACATAGAGGAAGTCCACCCGCCCTGCGGCCTGGCAGAGGGTCTCCCAGGTTTGCTGGTGCGTGCGTGAGTCGCTGGCATTGCCGTGCTCGCAACGAAACTGCACCGGCACCCCACCGTCCTCGCTGGTGGTGAGGATGAACAGCAGCTGCTTGAGATCAGGGCGGTGGTCTTTGGAGTAACCGTGGGTGATGAACGGCGCGCGCTTACCGCGCAGTTTGCGCCCGCGGGCCTGACGATATTGGCCACAGAAGCGCACCGTGGTCGAGTCGTTGTGCAGCTCATCGAGTGAGAGCTCGAAGTGCTGCACGGCACTGACCACCACCTCGGTGAGCAACGTGCCCCGGTCGGCGTCGAAAAGATGGTCCAGTGCCCGCCCGATGGCATCATCGCCAACATAGCCCACCGAGGCCTCGTCCAGGCCGAAGGCTTCGGGCGCGAAGCTGCTCACCGTCTCCTGCTGGCGGTACATGGGCTCGCGCTCGACCAATATCGAACGCAGCAGCACACCCAATCCCATGGCACAGGGCAGCCGAATGCGCCGGTCGTGTGTGGGGACAAAACCCTCAAGCTGCCCTTCGAGCCGGAGGCGTGCGAGGAGGTGGTTAATCAGCGGCAGCGCCCCAAAGCGCTGCGTGTACAACGCGAAGGCATCAGCACGCCAACGAGGATTCTGACTCTTTCGTATCTGGCGAGTAGACCGTCGCCAGACATAACTCAAATGTCAACACGGACGAGCCGCGTGAAGAAACCCAGTCGCCAACGCATCCCCCAGCGCACCAAGAAGTTGCGCCGCGCCGTCATCGCCATGGACCTCATCGCCTCTGGCACACTGCATACCCGCGCCAAGATCTGCGGGCGCAAGAACTGCCGATGTGGCGTCGATCCCGAGGCGCGCCACGGCCCGTGCTACGAATGGAGTCGGCGCCAAGAGGAAAACTCAGGACAGTAATTCTGAGGAATACGGGTGACGAGAAGTGTGGAATGTAAGTAGCTAGTCTTGTTACTCAAAAACAGTGGGCATCGAGCACATCCTGCCCCGCTTCGGGGAGCTGTAGGTGTCGGCCCGCTTTACATTCCGACCGTTTCAGTCGGCCGACTAACGAGGTAAGTGGTTGATTGCTTGTGGCTGGTATGGAAATTGCCTACGCGTTGGGGAGTGCGTGCATGCGTATGTTTTCGAAGGGGGGGCTGAAATCGTGGCAATCATCACCGCTGGGGACAACTTTCCGCTCATTACCGATGAAGAGATCTATTCGGAGGGAGTGGACACGCAAGCGGAAATCGAGGGATCCGCTGAAATCTCAGCGGGCCAGTTGTCCTTTACGCTCGTAAATGGGGTGCATTTTGACGTTTTCGGCGACTTTCAGTTGGATGAGTTCGGTCGTCCCACTCTTGACTCAACGATTAAGTCGTTCACCATCAAAGATGATGGGCAATTCGTCAGTTCGTTTTTGGATTTGAGTCTCCCGCTCGTAGACCTGTCGCCCGAGACAGGGCTTGGCGCACGGATTCTCTCCGGCGACGACACGATAACGGGTAGTCAGTTCGGCGACGACATTTCCGCGCTGAGCGGTAACGACGCCGTCTCTGGCCGGGGGGGCAATGATGTTGTCTGGGGTAACTCAGGGAACGATTTACTATGGGGCAACGAAGGTGATGACATTGTCCTGGGCAACACCGGCGAAGACGTGATTTTTGGAGGAAAGGGTAATGATATTCTCTGGGGCGGACAACACGATGATATCATTCTCGGTAATCTCGGTAACGACATCATCTTTGCCAACCTCGGAAACGACGTGGTGTTTGGGGGCCAAGGTGCGGACTACATCCATGGTGGTTCAGGCAATGACACCCTTTACGGCAACAAAGGGAACGACACCCTGATTGGCGGGCTCGGTAATGACAAGTTCGTCTTCGGTCCGGAAAGCGGTAACGATAGGATTGAGGGCTACGAGGGTGCAGGCAACGCTCTTGGCGATGAGATCCTCATTTCCTCGGCAATCATGGATTCAGACCAAGAGGTTTTAGACGCTGTCAGTGAGGACGGTGACGGCAACGCGGTCATCGACCTCGGCGGTGGAAACGACATCACGTTGGTGGGTGTAGACAGTGATCTGCTAAGTGGGCAGGACTTCGGTTTCATCTAAGTACCTGACGCACCAGAAGACCCCGGCCCTGAGCCGGGGTTTGTCTTACCTACCTGTGCCTCGCGAACTGATAATATTTTCTCGTGAACAGTCCAGTCATACTTAAACCATACTTCAACGAGTACCGCGTCCACAGTGCTTTAGGTGGCCATACGCCAACTAGAGTCAGTGGCGAACGCGTATACAGGCAAGCAATGCTCCATCGTTTCGGCTGGCAGACTCACTGCCGCGGACTCTACCAGCCCTAAATTCCGCACTTCTCAGCGACGATTTTTCGGCGATTTCCCGGCCGGCGCCATGGGCTTCGGGCCGTGGTGCGGTAGGCCGTCTCAGGACGCCGAGCACTGGCAAATAAAGGTTGCCGGCCGTTACTCAGAACCCGGTTTCCGAGATAGGGCGACGAGCATCAGCAGGGCAACGCTCAGCAGCCACAGCATACCGGGCTCCGGTACAGAGCG
Source organism: Gammaproteobacteria bacterium (assembly GCA_030066245.1). GTDB lineage: Bacteria > Pseudomonadota > Gammaproteobacteria > JAABTG01 > JAABTG01 > JASJBY01. Next base: position 4,098 of record JASJBY010000221.1, on the reverse strand, counting down.
CGTTTCCCGGATGCCGGCGGTGAAGTAGCTGCCTGCCTCTGGGATGCCGGCGGCGAAGGAGAGCGTCGCTGGCACACCGACGGGGGCGGGTAGCGTCTCTGGGATGCCGGCGAAAGAAAGGAAAGCACTCGCCGCTATATCAAAGTCGCCTTTCCACAGTCCGTCACCAAGGAGGACGTGGTCGAAACCGATGAAGAGTTCTGGCAAGTAGAGTGAATCGGGGATTACTTGGTCTAGAAAGCTTTCCAGCCAGGGCGAGCTTTCGGCGTCCGGCTCCAGCATGTTCAGAATGGGCGCGAACAGATTGAAACCCTGATAGGGAAACAGACTGTCCTCGAAGACAAACGTCGGCGTGACCGCTCTGAGAAGAACATTATCTTCCGCGTCCTTCAGGCGAAGCTCGTTCCCAGAAAAGTACCGACGACCATCGGAGTCCGCGACATAAAGCAGATCATCCATTTCCAGGATCCCCCCCCATAGGGGATCGCTGCCATCAGCATGCGGATTGGCGTCATCGCCCCCGAAGTCGAGCACATTAAGCGGCAAGGGATCAAGCGACAGGGTCTTGGTTTGCCTGTCCCAGTGCAGGCTATTGTTCTCCCCTCCGGCGTGGCCTGCCAACTGGGCCACCTGAGGAGCGGCCCGCGGTGGCGCCTCGTAGGAAATCTCCGTGTGTGTGTTGGTGATGCGCAATGTCAGGTCCCGCTGGTTTTCTGTCGTATCGGTTCCCTGCAGAAGCGGAACGGATACGGTCACAGGACTCGCATCGTGTCGGAACTTGATCGTCTCATTCCTCCTTCGTGCGATGCTCTCGTCCAGCCATTCATTGAGGGTCGTCGCGCCAGGTAGGTCGAACACCCGCCTTGTTTCGACGCCATTCTCAAGATACGTGATGAAACCAACCGTGTCGGTTTGCGTTTGCTCTGCATTGAACTGGACCACCTCCACCGTATCGCGAAGATAGGCAAAGCTATTCGTCGGCCTGCTTCTCAGAGAAAGATCCTCGACATCCCAGGCAAGATCGAGCGACGTTGCTGCCGTGCGCGTGGCCGTGCGCGGGAAGACGGCGAAAACATCCGCCTGACTCGCGGCGAAAGAGCGCGAGAACAAAGGCTCAAGGGTGTCCGCCTTGGCCCACGTCTCATGGGCCAGTTCAAAAACGGCGAGGGGACCAGAGTCGCGGCTCCATTTTGGATGCTTGGGGGCGCTCAGCTCGACTGCTGTGTTGGCAATAGCGAAACCCTCGTGCAGGCTGACCGCGTTGGCCGCTCGCTCCTGCAGATTGAGGCTTTCCTGCAAGGCCCGGGTGGTAGTGCTTACCGCCTTTGTGACGGCCTTCGTGGCTAAAACGGCTGCCGCGTCGGTCGGTCGGAGATATCTGCGGGAGGTCCCAGTCCGAGGCTGTGCGGTGATTGTAAGCTTGCTTTCTGTTGCCGCCGCTGTTACCGGTGTCGCGCTAGTTCCCGGAACTGCGCCCAGTAGCAAGACTGTGACGAGCAAGGCCCATGTGCTGCACCGGGTCACGCAAGCAATGGCACGACGAATGTTCGTAATGTTCATACTGAGCCACTGGATCGTGGTTGCTGGACCTGAAGTAACTCGGCGAGACGGCTCGGCACAACAGTCAAGCTCCCATTCGGAAGGCGTGCTAACTGAACGAGGGAGTCAGCGCTCTTAGTTAGCCGACGTCCTGGATTTCTTCATCACGGGTCGGCCACGCCTCGCCTGACCGACCTTTTGTTTCAGTGTTCGCTCGAGCTGAGAACGAAACCGATCATTGCCGAGCGGCGTGCCCGTCTGCCATGCCGCTCTTATATCACGAACCTGTTCCTCGTCCAATCGATGACGGCAGAGGTCTCGGTAAGCGGAACGCCGACGCTCGTCGCTTCTACCCAAGGCCAGATACCGCTCATGGGGCGTGAGCAGTGGGTCCGTCGTACCGGCGGCGTTCGCCCGATAGCTCGACCAGGGGTATTGTCCGGGGCTGCTCACCATCCCCGCTCGTACCGGGTTCAGTTCTACGTATCGGTAACATCTCAGCAAATAGTCATCTCCTGAGACCACACTGCCCTTGTGACGCCCTTCCCACAGGGTCCCCGAACGTCCATACGCGCGGTTGACGTAAATCACGTAATGGCGCCCCAAATACTGCAACATGCGGCTGATGGCCTCTCTTGTCTCAGGCGTCACCAGCAAGTGCACGTGATTGGTCATGAGCACATACGCATGAATCGCACATCCATAGCGCTGCGCCCCCTCTTCCAGCCATCGCAGATAGGCCGCGTAGTCCCCATCGTCAAAGAACACCGCCTGCCGATTGTTGCCCCGCTGGACCACATGGGCCGGCAGGCCAGGCAGATAGAAACGCGGTTTGCGCGGCATGTTCTACGGTTGCTTCCCAGACATCGCCCCGAATGATACCTGTAAGTTTAGCACAGAAAGGACTCCGACCCCTTTTATGTTTCGTCAGGGGTCTATCGACGGTATCGAAGCGCCTCTCAGGCCGAGACCCGGCGGCTCGGCGCGGGGTCTGGGCCGTTGCTTCCGTGAGGCGGGGGAGGACCGGATCGACCAGCACGGAGACGTTGCCGCGGCGATGCCCGGGATCGGTCTGCAGTCGGCCGGCTTGTTAACGGAGCAAGTCTGACGATGGGACATGAGCGCACCAGGAGATGGTAGGGAGAGCGACGCAAGGACATGGCACATTCGCCGCTGCACGATGGTGTTGCGTGTCGGGGGCGACGGGATTCGTCGGTCGCCGGCTGTGCACGAGATTGCGGGGGAATGGGTATCGCGTGCGCGCCTTGGCGCGACGCGCCCAGGAAGGGCCTTGGGACGAAATCCTCAACTGGGATCTGGCGGCAGGCGAAGTTCCAGAGGGCGCCCTGAGTGATGTTCGCGTTGTCTTTCATCTGGCTGGAAAGGTTCACGCGGATGTCGGCTACGCTGATGACGGCCAGGAGTACCGGACACTCAATGTCGAGGGTACCCGCCGACTGCTCGAGGCAGCTCGCAGGGATGGTGTAGAGCGGTTCGTATTCTTCAGCAGCGTCAAGGCCATGGGAGAGGCCACCGCGGACTGCCTGGACGAGCAGGCCTCGCCGCGGCCGTCAACCGCCTACGGCAGGAGCAAGCTCGAGGCCGAGCGTCTTGTGGTTGATGGCGGCTACGTGCCGCACCCCTGCGTGCTTCGCCTGGCGATGGTGTATGGGGCCGGGGCGAAGGGCAACCTGGTGAAGATGATTATGGCCATCCGGCGGGGGGTCTTTCCGCCCCTCGCGGCCGTCCAGAACCGGCGCTCGCTAGTGCACGTGGACGATGTCGTGGAGGCGGCATTGACCGTAGCAGGCCACGACTCCTCCAAAGGCACGACTTACATCCTCACGGACGGCCACGTCTACTCGACGGGGCAGATCTACGCGGCGATTCGCTCCGCACTGGGCCTGGCTCCGGCGCGTTGGTCAACGCCTGTGACCGTTCTGCGGCTGGCCGCCCGTCTCGGCGATGGGCTGGAGTGGACCCTTCGCAGACGCTTGCCCCTTGACTCCGGTGTTCTACAGAAGCTCGTGGGTTCGGAATGCTACCTCTCGGACAAGATCGTCAGGGAGCTGGGCTTTCGGCCACGGCACACTCTGACGAGCGCGTTGCCGGAGATGATAGCTGCGCTGTGAGCCTCCCGAGCATTTGCGTTTCCCTGCAGCCTCTCAGCTGATAGGGCGCATCTCGTGGAGCGGGACCTGAAGAAAGGCCCGCCGCGGCCAATGCCATAGACGCGCGGGCAGCTCGCTGCCTCGGCAGGTGCAGGGTGCGAAACACTAGCTAAGTGTCCCGCAAAGGCGTCGAATTATGGGTGGCAAGGGTTTCGGCGGGATTCGCTCAAGGCTCCGAGTTTCGGCCAGTTTCGTTGCACACCCCGGGCCTTGCGACAGGACCTTCGTCGCTGCGCCTTCCTGCTCCGCTTGAAGGGCCGGGGCATGCCTTCCCTGGCATGCCCGCTCACAGGGACCGATGTTCACAGGACATCGGTCTTTGTCCTGCTCGCCCCTGTGCTGGCGCTCGGGGCGGTCGTCCCTCGACCGCCGCTGGGTCTGACGACCC
>JASJBY010000220.1 GCA_030066245.1 Gammaproteobacteria bacterium | reverse complement strand
GTTGACCGACCGGTCGTCTACGGGCGTTTTTCGCACACCCGCTTCGGCGGTGAAACCCTGTTGCAGCTCAATTACATGGTCTGGTTTCCGGCGCGTACTCCCAGCCGGCCCATTGACCTGCTGGCCGGCGAGCTTGACGGTATCATCTGGCGAGTGACACTGGCGTCGGACGGCACTCCCCTGGTCTTCGATACCATTCACAACTGCGGCTGTTATCACATGTTTTTTCCCAGCGAACGGGTGGAACGCATTCCCGGGGCGGATGCGGACGAGGAACCGCTGTTCGTTCCGCAGCGGCTGAGGGTGGCGTCCGGTGCACGAGCGGTTATTCGGGTAGCCGCCGGCAATCACTACGTGCAACGTGTCTACTTCGACCAGAAGGACGGTGACGTCAGCTACACGCTGCAGGACTACCACGAGCTGCGCTCGCTGGCGTCTGCAGACGGACGCCGCAGCCTGTTCGCTCCGGATGGCCTCGTGCCGGCGAGCAAGCGGGGAGAGCGATGGTTCCTGTGGCCCAGCGGTGTACGGAGCCCCGGCGCGATGCGCCAATGGGGACACCACGCCGTCGTGTTTCTTGGCAAACGTCACTTTGACGACCCGGACCTCATGGCCCGTTACTTTCACCTCACCGAGGCGGCCAAGCCACCGGCCCAGTCGGGTCAACCATAGTGTCAACCCTGGTACGGGCCACCTGACCTCTGCTCATGCCCGGGACAGCGCCTGCCTTGACGAAGCACCCGCGAATGCGCCACGCTCACGCCCCAGTGACCAAGCCAAGCTCACTCAAATCCATGCGGTGTCCACATGCGTCGCTTATCCTTGCACTGAGCCTGATTTTCTTGCCGGCGGCCGCAGACGACGACTTCGAGTCTTTTGGTGAAGTCGAGGAAGCACTTCAGTTCGATGACGCTCCCAAACGGCGTGATATCGAGTACCCGGACTGGTTCAAGCTCAGCTTCCTAGACCTGGCCGACGATCTGGCGGAGGCTGCAGCGGACGACAAGCGTGGCATTATGGTGTATTTCGGACAAAAACACTGTGCCTACTGCGACGCGCTCATGGAAGTGAACTTCGGCAAAGAAGACATCGTCGCCTACACGCGCAAGCATTTCGATGTGATTCCCATCGACATCTGGGGTGATCGAGAGCTGATCTCCCTGGACAACGAGGTCATGACAGAGAAACAGTTCGCAGAGCGCGAGCGCACACAGTTCACGCCCTCCCTCATTTTCTACGATTCCGACGGCGACGAGGTGTTTCGACTGCGCGGCTACTATCCGCCTTACAAGTTTCGCGCCGCTCTGGAGTATGTTGCCGACGGCCACTATGACAGGGAGCGGTTTCGTGATTACCTGGAGCGCGCGGAGGTGGGATTGACCTTCGAGCCGGAGGACCTCATCGAAGAAGACTTTTTCGAGAGGCCCCCCCATATGCTGGACAGGAGCCGTTTTCGCTCCGACCGACCGCTGCTCGTAGTCTTCGAGCAAGGGGAATGCCACGCCTGCGACGTGCTGCACACCGAGCAGTTCCAGGACCCCATCATCCTGAGTCGGCTGGAACGGATGGAGGTCGTGCAGCTGGATATGTGGGCGGAATCTCCGCTTATCACCCCGGCGGGAGCGCGGACCACGTCACGTCAGTGGGCCCACGAGCTGGGGCTTTTTCATGCCCCCACGCTGCTGTTCTTCGATGAGCTTGGTCGGGAGATAATCCGCCTGGATTCCGTGATCCGCTTTTACCGACTGGACGGCGTGCTTCAATACGTCCTGGACAAGGGCTACCTGGACCAGCCCTACTTCCAGCGCTGGCGCGAGAGTATTGCAACGGTGCCGGCATCGGACGGTGAACCGGGAGCCGGCGGCGGCTGACGGGACCGCTGGCTGTTTCCAGGCGCTCCACCGACTCGCTCCTGCTGCGATGACAGCAGTGAGTGGCACGACTACCCGATGCGGCAATCGCGCCTACGCCCGGTCACCGGTCAGTCTCCAGCTCCCATCACCTTGTGTTTGGCCTGGATGAAAACTCGGTGCGGGACGTGAATAAGATCCGCGATCTTGCGCACCAGGTGCTCCTCGTACTTGTGCAGCTTGCCGTCAGCGTATGCCACCTCCCAGAGCAGCTCCACCACGTGTGCCTTCTGGTCCGGCGAGAAGTCGCGATTGATCAGCGATGTGAACTGGTAGAGCGAGGTCGCCTCGTTCGCCTCTTGCTCCGCAAGCTCCACGATCTCCGCGGTCTCCTGGGTGGTCAGCTCGAACGCGCGCTGGACTCCCGCTCTGACTGCCTCCTTGTCTTGGGCTTTCGCCTTGAAATCGGCTCGACTCATCTCGATGAGCAGTGCCGCGGTGGCCAGCTGCAGGCCGTGCTCCGCAGTTGATTCCTCCATGGTGTCTTCGAGAATGTGACGCTCGAAGAATTGCCGGATAGACGTAATCATGGTTCAGGTGTCAGTTGCCGCGTCGCCGCGGCAGATAACTGCCCTCTTGGAATGCGTCGAAGTAATCCGAGAGCATGGGGTGATTGACAGGATGCTTGGATTCGTCCAGCTCCAGGTTGCGCTCCGCCACGTAGGTCTGGTGTTCCGCGTCATGCACCAGCACGTGATACCAGGGCTCGTCCTTGGGCGGTCGAGTCCGTGCGACCTGTTCGTACCACGCATCGGAGCCCAAAAACACGGGGTCCACGTCGACAATGACGCCCCGATAGTCGAACAGCCGGTGGTGTACCACCTGACCCAGCATGAACCTGGCGTGCGACTCCTGCATATTTCTCTAGACCTCCCCAACGCCGGCCCGTCGCGTGGGTTGCGCAAGGCGTGGTCTACAGAAGCGCCAAACGTGCACTCCCGTGGCCTCGCCATTGCCGGCGACCCGTCGGCGCCCCGGTACAGGCTTCGGTACCGGCGAGCCCAATTGCGGCGGGGCGCTGACGTATAATCATAGTCAGGTTCGATGATACCGCCGCGCAAATGTTTCGCGAACTCGAACGGAGCGACGCGCTCCTGCTCGTCGACGTTCAGAACGATTTCTGCCCGGGTGGGGCCTTGGCGGTGCCTGAGGGTGATCGGGTCATCCCGGTGCTCAACCGGTGGATCGAGGCGGCCCGGGCCGGTGGCGCGCGCATCTACGCAAGTCGGGACTGGCATCCATCGGACCATGTCAGCTTCTCGCAGCAGGGCGGACCCTGGCCGGCTCACTGTGTTCACGATACCGTCGGCGCCCGCCTGCATGCGCGGCTCGAGTTGCCCGACGAGGCCGAGGTGGTGGACAAAGGCGTGAACCGTCGGCGCGACAGCTATTCGGCCTTCCACGAAACAGACCTCGCAGACCGCCTGCGCGCGGCGGGCGTGCGACGGGTCTGGGTGGGAGGGCTTGCGCAGGATTACTGCGTACTCGCCACCGTGCTCGACGCCCTCAAGGAGGGTCTCGAGGTGCACCTGCTCACCGCGGCCACCCGGCCCGTGGAAGTGCATCCCGGAGATGGCCGAAGAGCGTTGGAGAAGATGCGCGCCGCAGGCGCCGTGCTCGAGTGACCGGTGGCGCTGTGATGCCCGTTTCCCGCCAAACAGGCAAGGGGCAGGGCCCGGGGAACCACGCGGCCACGTTGCCCCATGAGGTTCTGGTCGCTGGCGCCCCGGCGCTGATGACCGATCTTTACGAGCTGACCATGCTTCAGGCGTACGTCCTGGAAGACATGCTGGATGTCGCGGTCTTCGACCTCTTCGTCCGGCGCCTGCCGTCCTCCCGTAACTACCTGGTGGCGTGCGGCCTTGCCGACGTGCTGGACTATCTGGAAGCTCTGCATTTCAGTCAAGACTCCCTTGAGTATCTGGAATCTCTGCAACAATTTCGTCCTGCCTTCCTGGATTATCTGGCGGATTTTCGATTCACAGGCAATGTGCGGGCCGTCAGGGAAGGCACGGTGGTCTTTCCAGACGAACCAATTCTGGAGGTATCGGCGCCGCTCCCGGAGGCCCAGCTCATCGAGACGTACCTGCTAAACCAGGTTCATTACCAGACGCTGGTCGCATCCAAGGCCGCAAGGGTTGTCTGCGCGGCCAAGGGCCGAGCGGTCGTCGATTTCGGGTTGCGGCGCTACCACGGCATCGACGCCGGCCTCAAAGCGGCCAGAGCGGCTTACATCGCCGGCGTGTCGGCCACGTCCAATGTGATGGCGGGGCGGCGCTACGGAATTCCCGTGACAGGCACCATGGCCCATAGCTACGTGCTGGCCCACAACAGCGACCGGGAGGCGTTCAGGCGCTTCGCGGAAATTTATCCCGACACCGTGCTGCTGGTGGATACCTTCGACACCCTTGCCGGTGTGCGCGAGGTGGTGGATCTGGCGCGGTGGCTCGGGCCCGCTTTTCAGGTCACGGCCATCCGTCTGGACTCGGGCGACCTGGCGGCGCTCGCGAAACATGCACGCGCCATGCTGGATGAGGCCGGATTGACGCGGGTCGGTATTTTCGCCAGTGGGGACCTGGATGAACATCGGATTGCCGAGCTGGGGGCGTCGGGCGCACCGGTCGACGGGTTCGGCGTGGGCACGCGCATGGGCGTGTCGGCGGACGCGCCCTATCTCAACTGCGCCTATAAGCTGGTTTCCTACGCCGGAGAGGCCCGCATGAAGCTATCCACAGCCAAGGCGACCTTGCCTTGTCGAAAGCAGGTGTTTCGAGCCAGCGATGATGGCAGGGCGCTTCGGGATGTCATCGCGCTGCAGGATGAGGAGCTCACCGGCCGCCCTCTCCTGGAGCCGGTTATGGCCACTGGAAAAAGCTTGCCAGGGAGGCCAGCAGGGCTCCCTGAGATGCGTGCCCACTGCGCCCGGGAGCTGGCTTCACTGCCGGCGTCCCTGCGGGGCCTGCGCTCACCCGATGCCGCCTTTCCCGTGGAGCTTAGCGATAAGCTGCGCGCCGCACGCGAGCGACTGGCCGGCGAGCTCGTCGTTTGAATACAGGCCTGCAACCGCCAGATGGTGGTGCAATCGCAGTCTCGCAGCGGTCTGCTCTGAGCTCGGGTGTGCGGGTGGGCCGCCTGCGGCGGGCGCACCCATACGAGCACAGGTCGTACCGCTCGCCCCCGGCTCGCATGCCGTCCGGCGAGAACGTTCGGACACGACTGGAGGTGTAACGTCATGTCCAGCAGCCAAGTCCCGGTGGATCCCGCCCTGGAAGCCCGCGTGCAGACGCTTGGGGCCCGGGTGCTGGCGGCCGCACGGCGGGCGGAGGCGGCCCGGTCCATGGGGGACCGGTGGATAACAGCGCTGCTGGAGCGCAGCATGGAGAGTGAGCGTTTCCGGGTCCAGGCCCTGCGGTTTGTCGACGTGCTGCCGGCGCTGCAAGACGATGCCGAGCTGGTGAGGCTGCTTGGGGAATATTTTGACGATGATGAGCTTCCGCTGCCCGGCATGGCTCGCTGGGGGCTATCCAGGGTCGGCTCCGGGGTGGCGCCGGCGCTGGTCGCCAAAGCGGTGCGACGTGGGGCTGAGCTTCTTGCCCAACGTTTTCTGGGCGGGCGCAGCGCCGACCAGGTATTGAAGACCGTGGAGAGCCTGTACCGGCGCGGCTACCGCTGCTCGCTGGATCGCCTTGGTGAAGCGGTGGTCAGTGAGGCGGAGGCGGACGCCTACCTGCAGGCCTACCTGCAACTCATGAACAGCGCCCAGGAGCGCTTGGGCGAAGCGCCGTCACACGACCTGAACCTATCGGTCAAGCTGTCCTCGCTGTACTCCCTGGCCAGCCCGCAGAATCTGGAGGGCAGCGTCGGGGGCGTGCTCTCCAGGTTGCGGCCGCTGTTGAGCGCCGCCCGCGAGCGCGGCTTCTCCGTGTGCCTGGACATGGAGCAGTACGAGCTGAAGGCCCTGACCCTGAGCACCCTGCGACAGGTGTTGATGGAGCCCGACTTCCGGGACTGGCGGGGGGTGGGCGTCGCACTCCAGGCCTATCTGCGGGACGCGGAGAAGGATCTGGCTGAGCTGGCCGACTGGGCGACGGCACGCGGCACACCGGTCACGGTTCGGCTGGTCCGCGGTGCTTACTGGGATCAGGAGACCGTGCTGGCCGCGCAGCAGGGCTGGCCGGTGCCGGTCTGGACGGACAAGGCGGCGACTGATGGCTGTTTCGAGCGTTGTCTGACCCGACTCATGGCCACCAGCCGCGTGCTCAGGCCGGCTATCGCCACCCACAACGTGCGCAGCCTGGCGCTGACCCTGGCGCTGGCCGAGCAGCACGGCCTGACCGCCAGTGATTTCGAGTTCCAGATGTTGCATGGCATGGGCCTGGGGCTGCACGCGGCGGTGGCGTCCCTGGAACAACGGGTGCGCGTGTACATGCCTTTCGGCGAGCTGCTGCCGGGCATGGCTTATCTGGTCCGTCGCCTGTTGGAGAACTCATCCAGCCAGTCCTTCCTGAGCATGGGCCGAGTTCCCCAGGGCAACGCCTCGGAGCTGCTTGCTGCGGTGGCCGCTTCCAGCGACTCCGAGGACGGGAGCGGGGCGCCCGGAAACCAGGCCGCCTTCCTCAACGAGCCCGTGCGCCGCTTCACGGCCGGCGGCGAGAGGGAAGCCTTCGGCGAAGCGCTGCAGCGGGTCAGGGCAGAGCTGGGTCGCCGCTACGCCCTGGTCATCGGTGACCGTGAGGTGACGCCAGGCCAGGTCATCGTGTCCCACAACCCGGCCGACCCGGACGAAGTGGTGGGCGAAGTAGCGGCGGCCGGAGAAGGCGAGGCGGAAGCGGCGGTCAAGGCCGCCACGGAGGCGTTGCCCTCCTGGGGCGCCACGCCGGCTGCGGAGCGTGCCGAGCTGCTGCGGCGGTTGGCCAAGCTGCTGCGCGAGCGGCGCGACGAGTTCTCGGCGCTGGAGATATACGAGGCCGGTAAAAACTGGCCCGAGGCCGACGCGGATGTCTGTGAAGCCGTGGATTTCCTGGAATATTATGCGCAGCAGGCGGTCCGCCTCGGCGCGGGGATGCAGCTGGACACCCACGGCGAGACCAACGCCTACGACTACGCGC
>JASJBY010000219.1 GCA_030066245.1 Gammaproteobacteria bacterium | reverse complement strand
CTCGCTGCGAAAGCGAAACTTGTTCCGGTACAGGTAATAGCCATCGGCTATGCGCCACTCCAGGCGCACCCCGTCTGCGATGGGCGTCGTCTCCAGCCGGAACGCCTCGTCCGGCATCAGCAGGTCGGCCTCTTCCACGGCAGTGGCCGGGAGAGCAAGCGTGGCGAGGCAGGCCAGGGCGAGCAGAAATCTAGTTGGGTGCATCAGTCGGTACTCAGGTTGGAATCCATCCAGGCCAGGTAGGCAGGTAAGCCGGCATCGATGGACAGGCTGACAATCTCCGGCACCTCGTAAGGATGGTTGGCGCAGATAAGCGCCTCCAGCTCAGCGTATGTCTCAGTCCGCGCCTTAATAAAGAGCAAGTGCTCCGTCGCGCTTTCCAGCTCTCCCTGCCACGAATATACGGACTTCACGCCCGGCACGATGTTCACACAGGCGGCCAAAGCTGCCTCCACCAGTCGGCGTGCCAGGGTCTCGGCGCTGGCCGAGTCAGGACAGGTACAGAGTATCAGCCGATAAGGGCTTGATTGCGCCACTAATTGCCCCCATTTCGCAACTATCGTGATAGGCCGTGCATTTTTCTCGGATTCTAGCCCTCGATCAAGCGTCCTTACCCAGACCCTGGGCGCAAAGCCCTGCTTCGAGGCAAGCCCATGAAGCCATTTCAATGGCTGCTCCTGCTCTTCGTCACCGTACCGCTGCTCGAGCTCTACGTGCTGATACAGCTGGGGGGCCTGATCGGCGCCGTGCCCACCATCGCCTTCGCCGTGCTCACCGCTATGGTCGGCGCCAAACTGGTGCAGGCCCAGGGACTGGTCGCGCTGGCGCGCGTGCGTGCCGCGCTGGACCGGGGGGAGACGCCCGCTCTGCCCGTGTTCGAAGGCGTGTTCCTGCTCGTGGCCGGAGCACTGCTGCTAACGCCCGGTTTCTTCACCGATGCCGTGGGCTTTCTGGCGCTGGTGCCGAGACTTCGACAGCGCGCCATCGACTGGCTCCTGAAGCGCATGGTGCAGGAGAACGACGGGCCGACTGCAGGGCCCCGCAGACCGCGAACCATCGACGGCGAGTTTCGCCGTCGCGACTGAGCGGCCGAGAGGCACGCGCCCCGCGGCGGTCACTGCTGCTGCCTGCGATGACGGGCGCGGTCTGCGCCTGGAACTGGCGGACATGCGGACTGAATCCAGGCGTCTTCCGGCGGGCATTCGCCGTGTCTTGACAGCGGATGATTTCACCCTATCATTAGCACTCACCTGAGGAGAGTGCTAACACCACGGCACCGGCCAGGAACCGGAAAACGGAAACGACTACAAGCCAGCTTTAGGAGAACATATATGAAGCTTCGTCCACTACACGACCGTGTAATCGTCCGACGCAAGGAAGAGGAACGCACCTCTCCCGGCGGTATCGTCATACCCGATACCGCGACCGAGAAGCCCATCCGCGGCGAGATTATCGCAGCAGGCAACGGCAAGCTGCTCGAGAACGGGGACGTGCGCCCCCTCGACGTGAAAGCGGGAGACCAGATCCTTTTTGGCAAGTACTCCGGCACCGAGGTCAAGGTGGAAGGCGAAGAGCTTTTAGTGATGCGTGAAGACGACATCATGGCCGTCATCGAGTCTTGAGCGCACGGAGCTAAACGCACGACAGTTAGGAACCAAGGTTTACAGCAAGAGGTTTGAGATAGATGGCAGCAAAAGAAGTACGTTTCAGCGATGACTCGCGTCAGCGCATGGTGCACGGCGTCAACATCCTAGCCAACGCCGTGAAGGTAACTCTCGGCCCCAAAGGCCGCAACGTGGTGCTGGAGAAGAGCTTCGGCGCACCCACCGTCACCAAGGACGGCGTTTCCGTGGCCAAGGAGATCGAGCTTCAGGACAAGTTCGAAAACATGGGTGCCCAGATGGTAAAGGAAGTGGCCTCGCAGACTTCCGACGCGGCAGGCGACGGTACCACCACCGCCACCGTGCTTGCCCAGTCCATGCTTCGCGAGGGCCTGAAGGCAGTCGCCGCCGGCATGAATCCCATGGACCTGAAGCGCGGCCTCGACAAGGCCGTACAGGGCGTGGTCGAAGAGCTCAAGACATTGTCGACGCCCTGCACCGACAGCAAGGCCATCGCACAAGTGGGCACCATTTCTGCCAACGCCGACGAGGCAATTGGGAACATCATCGCCGAGGCGATGGAGAAAGTTGGCAAGGAAGGCGTCATCACCGTCGAGGAAGGTTCCACCCTGGAGAACGAGCTGGACGTGGTCGAGGGCATGCAGTTTGACCGCGGCTATCTATCGCCGTACTTCGTGAACAACCAGCAGGCCATGAGCGCTGAGCTGGAAGATCCGTTCATCCTCCTGCACGACAAGAAGATCTCCAACATACGGGATCTGCTCCCGGTACTGGAAGGCGTGGCAAAGTCGGGCAAGCCGCTGCTTATCGTCGCCGAGGACGTGGAAGGGGAGGCCCTCGCCACGCTGGTGGTGAACAGCATTCGCGGCATCGTCAAGGTGGCCGCTGTCAAAGCGCCCGGCTTCGGTGACCGGCGCAAGGCCATGCTTCAGGACATGGCGATTCTCACCGCGGGCACCGTCATCTCCGAGGAAGTGGGTCTTTCACTGGAAAAGGCCGGTATCGACGATCTGGGTCGCGCCAAGAAGGTCATCGTGACCAAGGAGAACACCACTATCATCGACGGCGCCGGCAGCACACAGGAAATCGAGGCCCGGGTCACCCAAATCCGGCAGCAGATAGAGGAAGCGACCTCAGACTACGACAAAGAAAAGCTGCAGGAGCGCGTGGCCAAGCTGGCCGGCGGTGTTGCGGTCATCAAGGTCGGGGCCGCCACCGAGGTCGAGATGAAGGAGAAGAAGGCCCGGGTTGAGGACGCCTTGCATGCGACCCGTGCGGCGGTGGAAGAGGGCGTGGTCCCGGGCGGCGGCGTTGCTCTGATCCGTGCCATCAGCGCCATTGACGCCCTCAAGGGCGACAACCACGACCAGGACGTGGGCATCGGCATAGCGCGCCGTGCCATGGAGGAGCCCTTGCGCCAGATAGTCGCCAATTCGGGCGGAGAGGCGTCGGTGGTCATGAACAAGGTTGCCGCGGGCGACGGCAACTTCGGGTTCAACGCCCAGACCGAGGAGTTTGGGGACATGATGGATATGGGAATTCTGGATCCCACCAAGGTGACCCGGGCCGCGCTTCAGAACGCCTCGTCGGTGGCCGGTCTCATGATCACCACCGAGGCGATGGTGGCGGAGGTTCCCAAGGAGGACAAGGCTCCGGCCGGCGCCCCGGGCATGGACGAGATGGGCGGAATGGGCGGCATGATGTGACATCCCGCTGATCCGTGTGACGACGAAAGCCCCGCCTCGGCGGGGCTTTTTCTTTCTGTCTATCCGCGCGGGGAACCGATGGGCGAGAATATACGCCGGTTCATCCGGGACCCGCGCAGACCATGCACGCAAGAGACCTGTCGCCCTCGCTCCGTGATCTGGCCAACGCACGCTGGAAAGACTTTTCATCAGCCGCAGGCAAGGCCGGGGTTGCCGTCGACCTCACGGTCGACGAGCGGGAGTCTCTGCTGGCAGTGTGGGGCTGCAGTGAATTCGTCGCCCAGAGCTGCATTCGCGAGCCGGCCTTGCTGAAGGATCTGCTTGCTTCCGGCGACCTGAGCAGCCGTTACCCGCACGACCGCTACGCCGAGCAACTTGCTCGAGCCCTGGATGCCGCGGAGGACGAGGCCGGGCTCATGTCCGGCTTGCGCACGGTTCGGCGTCGAGAGATGGTGCGCATAGCCTGGCGGGACCTGGCGGGTAGCGCAAACCTGGAAGACACCGTCCACGATCTGTCGAACTTCGCCGATGCGGCGCTCGACGCTGCCCTGGGCAGGCTTCACAGGTGGCAGGCGGCCAGTTGGGGGGAGCCCATGGATGGTGAGGGGCGCCCTCAGTCAATGGTCATCATCGCCATGGGCAAGCTCGGGGCCAGCGAGCTGAATTTCTCCTCGGATATCGACCTGATTTTCGCGATTCCGCAGGACGGCTGCACGGTGGGCGGCCGCCGGCAGCGAACCAGCCAGGAGTTCTTCGTGCGGCTGGGTCAGCGGCTTATCCATGTTCTCAATACCAAGACGCCGGACGGCATGGTCTTCCGCGTGGATATGCGACTGCGTCCGTTCGGCGCCAGCGGGCCCCTGGTGATGACCTTCGACGCCATGGAAGCGTACTACCAGACACACGGTCGCGAATGGGAGCGCTATGCGCTCATCAAGGCCCGCGCTGTGGCGGGGGATCCAGTGCGGGGCGAAGCTCTCCTGCAAAGGCTTCAGCCTTTCGTCTTTCGGCGCTACCTGGATTTCGGGGCGTTCGAGTCTCTGCGGGAAATGAAGGCGCTGATCGGCCAGGAAGTGATGCGCAAGGGACTGGAGAACGATGTCAAGCTGGGGCGCGGCGGTATCCGCGAAGTAGAGTTCATCGTTCAGGCATTTCAGCTTATCCGCGGCGGGCGGGAACCGGCCCTGCGCGACCGCCGTCTGCTCTCGACCCTCAAGCAACTGGCCGTTCGCGGCTACCTGCCCGAGCAGGCGGCTCGGGACCTGGAGCATGCCTACCGGTTTCTGCGCACGACCGAACACCGCCTGCAGGAGGTGGATGATCGGCAGACCCAGGCGCTACCAGGAACCGCCGAGGGGCGCGCGCGACTCGCGTTCGGCATGGGCTTCAACGCCTGGAACGACTTCGAAGCCGCCCTGAATACCTGCCGGGAGCAAGTGCAGAAACATTTCGAGCAGGTATTTGCCACGCCGGATGAGGAGGTGACCGAATCCAAGCTGATGGCGGACTTGCGCGCAGTATGGCTCGAGCTGGTGCCTGCGGAGCAAGCGGCAAACTTGTTCACCCAGGCTGGGTTCGAGGACGGCGGTGCGGCGCTTAAGGCCCTGGAAACGCTGCGAGCTACCTACAGTGTGCGGGTCATGGGCCGCGAAGGCCGGAGCAGGCTGGACCGGCTTATGCCGCTGCTCCTTTCCGCCGTCGGGCACAGCGAGCATCCGACCGCCGCGTTAGAGCGGGTAGTCCGGCTAGTGGAAGCTGTCGCCCGCCGCAGCGTGTATCTGGCGCTGCTGGTCGAGTACCCGGTTGCGCTGTCCCAGCTGGTGCGTCTTTGCGGTGCCAGTCCCTGGATCGCCGCCCACCTGACCCGCTATCCGCTCCTGCTCGACGAACTCCTCGACCCGCGCTCACTTTACGCCCCGCCCGACCAGGTGCGGTTGGCCGAGGACCTGGACGTGCAGCTTCGGAAAGTGCCTGCGGAGGATATGGAGCAGGAAATGGAGGCATTGCGCGTGTTCAAGCAGGCTAATGTTCTGCGCGTCGCGGCCGCAGACAGTGCCGAGGCCATTCCCCTCATGGTGGTCAGCGATCACCTGACGTGGATCGCCGAAGTCATCGTGAGGCAGGCCCTGAGCCTGGCGTGGCGGGACCTGACCGCCCGCTACGGTGTCCCCCGCTGCCAAGTCGATGGCGAGACTGTGGATGCCGGCTTCATCATCATTGCCTATGGCAAGCTGGGAGGCATCGAGCTTGGGTACGGCTCAGATCTGGACCTGGTATTCCTGCACGGCAGCCGCGGCGAGCGGCAGCATACGGATGGAGCGAAATCCATCGACAACGGCGTTTTCTTCGGGCGCCTGGGTCAGCGGCTGATCCATCTGATGACCTCGTCCACGGGCGCCGGAACGCTCTATGAGATAGACGCGCGACTGCGGCCGAGCGGGGCGTCCGGGCTATTCGTCAGCAACATGGATGCTTTCGAAGAGTATCAACGAGGTCAGGCCTGGACCTGGGAACATCAGGCCCTGGTGCGCGCCCGGGTCGTCGCTGGTGATGAGGCGCTCGCGCTGCGCTTCCAACGGGTCAGGCAGGCGGTTCTCGGCCGGCAGCGGGACTCGGTGGAGCTGCGCACCGAAGTCAGGGAGATGCGTGCGAAGATGCGGGCACAGCTGTCCAAAAGCCGCGAAGGCTTCTTCGATCTCAAACAGGATGCGGGTGGTATCGCCGACATTGAATTTATGGTCCAATATGGCGTTTTGCTGTGGACGCATAAGCATCCTGCGGTCCTTGAGTGGACGGACAATATGCGGCTGCTGGAGACCTTCGCCGCCGAAGGGCTGCTGTCGCAAGAAGAGGCCACTTTGTTGGGCGACGCCTACCGGGCCTACCGGGCAGAGGTTCACAAGTGCGCCCTGCAGGAGCAGGATGCCGTGGTGGCAGGAGATCGATTCGCGGAACTGCGCCAGCAAGTCTCAGCCGTCTGGGACCGTCTGATCGGTGACTAGCCCACCCGCTGATCCCAGCGTCGGCGCTACGTCCGCCCGCGGCAAAACCAGCCTGGCTGTGACCCACCATATCGAGGGATAACCATGAGTATGGATGACCGCGACGGCGTCATCTGGCTGAACGGCGACCTGGTGCCTTGGCGAGAGGCCCGCGTTCACGTGCTGACCCACACCCTGCACTACGGCATGGGCGTTTTCGAGGGTGTGCGCGCCTATAAGACCGACCGAGGAACCGCCATCTACCGCCTGCCCGACCACACTGCGCGGCTGTTCCGGTCAGCCCATATTCTGGGCATGCCGATACCCTTCGATCGGGACGTGCTCAACCATGCGCAGCGCACGGTTGTGCGGGAGAACGGCCTTCAGGCCGCCTACATCCGGCCCATGTGCTTCTATGGCTCCGAAGGCATGGGGCTACGCGCCGACAACCTGCGGGTGCACGCGATGGTCGCCGCCTGGGAGTGGGGGTCCTATCTGGGCGACGAGAACATGGAGCGAGGCATCCGTATCAGGACCTCTTCGTTCACCCGTCACCACGTGAACATCACCATGTGCAAGGCCAAAGCCAACGGCAACTACATGAACTCCATGCTGGCGCTGCAGGAGGCGCTGTCGGCG
>JASJBY010000218.1 GCA_030066245.1 Gammaproteobacteria bacterium | reverse complement strand
TACCGGCACGAGCCGCCGGGACGCGCCGTGAATACCTCCCTGTACGCTCTACGGCCGCTATCCCTGCGGCCGACGGTCCCGGCCACCCATGCCGGTACAGCCCTTACCGACCAATGCCCTAACACGCTTGTGCTATCAGCATAGCCTCGCCACGCAATCCCTTAGACAACTCCCCGGCCAGTCCCTCCTCGCGATAGACCAGCAGCCGCAGGGAGTGGAACAGGGACAGAAGCTCGCCGGCTCCTAGCCGGTAGGCGGGGTTCTTCGGGCCCGTATCGTCGACGCGTTCGGCGGTGAACGTCTGATAGTAGATGAGACCGCCGACCCGGAGTGCTTGCACCAGAGAAGGCGCCAATTCGCGTTCCAGGAAACGGCTGACTACGATCACATCGAAGCTCGCCGGCCCGGGCGGCTCGGCCGCCACGTCCCTGGCCTCTGCTGTGACATCCAATCCACGGGAATCGGCTTCCTGCCGCAATCGGCCGATGGCCACCGGCGAGATATCCCAGGCGTGGGTCTCCAACCCGTGGGCGGCGAGCAACAGGGCGTTGCCCCCCAGGCCACATGCCAGGTCCAGGGCCCGACCGGAGGCCGGCAGCAGGTGCCGGAATTCCGCAAGGACCGGTGCCGGCTCCGGAACCTTTTTGCAGTCCCGGTAGCGGGCATCCCATCTCAGCTTATCCGGTGACTCGATTTCCGCCATCCCCAGCTCCGTCAGTGCGCTGGCACCGGGCCAGTATCGCTAACCAAGCTAGACTTAACACCACCCACCAAATTCCCACACCGCCCGACCATTCCCATCTACCCTCTACCCTTCTTCCCGACCTACGACCTAGCAGAAAACGTGACTCGTAACTCGTGACTCGTTACTCGTGAAGCGTGACTTGTGAAGCGTGAAGCGTGAATACTAACTCTCGGACCGGGGTTCTCGGACCGGGCGTGGTATTCCCGCAGCGTCTCCCCCATCTGTCCTCTACCCTCTTCTCCCGACCTACGACCTACTACCTACGCCCATCCTTCTTTCCCCATCTACCGTCTCCCATCTCCCATCTACCCTCTCCCACCGAGTCACCGTCCTCTTCCGGCTCATTTCCGCCAGAAGCCCGGCGAGAGCAGCACCAGAAGCGTAAAGATCTCTAGGCGCCCGAGCAACATAGCGAGGCAAAGCGTCCACTTGGCCGGGTCGCTGATGCTGCCATAGTGCAGCGCGACATCGCCCAGGCCCGGACCCAGGTTGTTGATGCTCGCTGCCATGGCGGAAAAGGCAGAGGCCTGGTCGAGGCCGGTTGCCATCAGTGCCAGCATCAGCACGGCGAATACGGCCACATACGTGGCAAAGAACCCCCACACGGCGTCTACCACCCGACCCGACAGGGGCTTGCCGCCAATCTTAATGGGCACCACCGCGCTCGGATGGACCAGGCGCGCAATCTCGCGCATGCCCTGTTTGAACAGCAGCAGGACGCGAATGACCTTGAGGCCGCCCCCGGTTGAGCCGGCGCAGCCACCAATGAAGCTAGAGAACAGGAGCAGCACGGGCAGAAACAGCGGCCAGTCGTGGTAACCCGTGGTGGTGAATCCCGAAGTCGTACTGATGGAAACGGTCTGGAAGACGCCGTGGCGCAGCGACTCCAGCAGCCCGGGGTAGGTTCCGGACAGATAGAGGTAGATGCTGGTGATAATGGCGATCACGAAGAGCAGCGCCAGGAAGGTCCTGAGCTCGGCATCTGCCAGATAGTGCCTGACACTCAGCCGATGCCAGGCCCGGAAGTGCAGGGCGAAGTTCACCCCGGCGATGGTCATGAATATCACGGCGACGCCCTCGACCAGGGGGCTGTCGAAGTAGCCTATGCTCGCGTCATGGGTAGAAAAGCCGCCGATGGCAACGGTCGTGAAGCTGTGTCCGATGGCATCGAACAGCGTCATGCCCGCCAGCCAGTAAGCCAGCGCGCATGCCACCGTGAGGCCCAGGTAGATATACCAGAGGGCCTTCGCCGTCTCGGTGATCCGGGGCGTCAGCTTGTCGTCCTTCATGGGGCCCGGCGTCTCGGCCCGGTAGAGCTGCATGCCGCCAACGCCGAGCATGGGCAGAATGGCCACGGCGAGGACGATGATGCCCATGCCGCCGAGCCATTGGAGCTGCTGGCGGTAGTACAGAATGGAGGGTGGCAAATCGTCGATGCGTTGAATCACCGTGGCGCCGGTGGTGGTGAGGCCGGAAACCGATTCGAAGATCGAATCCGACAGGCTGATGTCAGGGCTCTCCGAGAGCGCGAAAGGGACCGCGCCGCACAGGCAAAGCGCCACCCAGAACATGACCACCACGACAAAGCCATCCCGAACCCTCAGTTCCCTGCGATAACTGGCGGCGGGCAGCCAGAGCACCAGACCGGTACCCAGAATGACCAGGAAGGCGGTGATGAAAGGGCCCTGGGCAACGTCGGCGTACCACCATGAGACCAGCTCGGGCGGCAGCATGGTGATGCTGAACATCATCAGTAACAGGCCGAGTATGCGTTGGATGGCGAGCAGTTGCATGGCGCTGTCAGATGAACGTAACGCCGACCTGGAACAGTCTCTCCACGTCCGGGACCTTTCGCTTGTCCACCAGGAACAGAATCACATGGTCATCGGCCTCGATCACCACATCGTGGTGAGCAATGAGCACTTGCTCCCCACGAACGATGGCGCCGATGGTCGTGTCGGGGGGCAAGGGCACTTCCTCGATGGCGCGACCAACCACTTTGGAGGTGTTTCGGTCGCCGTGGGCAATAGCCTCTATGGCTTCCGCCGCTCCTCGCCGCAGAGAGTGGACGACCACCACATCGCCTCTTCGAACATGAGCGAGAAGACTGCCTATGGTGGCCTGCTGGGGCGATATGGCGATATCGATGATGCCGGCCTGCACAAGGTCCACATACGAGGCACGGTTGATCAACGACATCACCTTTCGGGCCCCCATGCGTTTGGCCAGCATGGCTGACAGAATATTCACCTGGTCCTCGTTGGTCACCGCGCAGAAGACGTCGGTGCTGTCGATGTTCTCTTCATGCAGCAAATCCTCGTCGGCGGCGTCACCGAGCAGCACAATGGTCTTGTGCAGCTCCTCGGAGATTAGGGCTGCCCGATTCGTACCATGTTCGATGAGCTTGACCTGGTAACGATTCTCCAGGGCGCGGGCTAGCCGCATGCCGATATTTCCGCCACCCACGAGCATAATGCGCTTGACCGCCTTATCCAGCTCGCGCAACTCTCCCATGACCTTGCGGATGTTCTCTCTGGCCGCAATGAAGAAAACCTCGTCGTCGGCCTCTATGACAGTGTGGCCTTCCGGCAGAATGGGTTTGCCACGGCGAAAGATGGCGGCCACCCGCGCATCGATGCCCGGCATGTGGTCTCGCAGGGCGCGCAGCTCGTGGCCCACCAGCGGTCCGCCATAGTAGGCTTTGACCGCCACCAGCCGTACCCTGCCGCCCGCGAAATCCAATACCTGCAGAGCCCCTGGCGTTTCGATGAGGTGCTGGATGTATTGCGTGACAATTTGTTCGGGGCTGATGAGGACGTCAACCGGCAGCGCCTCCTGGCTGAACAGACGACTGTGGTTGAGATACTCCACCGCGCGCACCCGGGCGATCTTCGTTGGCGTGTGAAACAGGGTATAGGCCACCTGGCAGGCGATCATGTTGGTTTCATCGCTGTTGGTCACGGCCAAAATCATATCGGCGTCCTCGGCACCGGCACGCGACAGAACGCCTGGATGGGATGCCCGTCCGACCACGGTGCGTATGTCCAGCTGGTCCCGCAGCGTGTGCAACCTGGCTGGATCCACGTCCACGACGGTGATGTCGTTGGCCTCGTGGGCAAGGTTCTCGGCTACCGAGCTGCCTACCTGGCCGGCTCCAAGGATAATGATTTTCATAGACGCGAGCCTGGCTCGCATGTCTCTCCGCACAACGCAGAGGGGTCTGCAGACCGTCCGCCTCCGTTGTGCGAGAGACGCCACCGGTACAGCGGCCTTGTGGTTATCCGCCTGCCCATCCGGCGCGAAGGCAACGTCGACGCAGGAGGCATTACATCTGCCCCAGCCGGTGGTCGACGAGCAAACCGAACCGTCGACTGCATCGACCGCCGGCCGCGCGAACAGGATCTGTAGCGGCTATCGGGGGACACGGTTTACGTCCTGTCGTACTCTTGCCTCTGGGCATGTGTGGTCAGCGCGGACTGCGACCCGCCTTCCGGATTACCCACGTGCTTCTTGAGGCGCGCCTTGGTCAAATCTTCTTCGGATCGATACCGAGGGCGCGAAGCTTGCGGTAGAGGTGGGTTCGTTCCAGCCCAATGCGCTGGGCAGCCTGAGAGACGTTGCCACCTGCCACCTTGAGCTGGTGCTCCAGGTAGTTCTTCTCGAAAAGCTCCCTGGCCTCGCGCAAGGGCAGCTCCAGTCCCGCTGGTTCCCCTGGCGCAGTCTGCTGCGGTTGCGCCCCGAGTGCCGCGTTCACCTCATCCTGGGTAATTTCCTCGGAGCTGCCCAGAATCAGCAGGCGCTGGACCAGGTTCTGCAGTTCCCTCACGTTGCCCGGCCACGGATAGTTGCGCAGAAAGTTCTGCGCCGACACGGTAAATCGTCGATACGGGAGGTTGTCCTGCTGCACCAGGAGATTGACGTAGTAGTCCAGGAGTTCGGGGACGTCTTCTCTATGGTCTCGGAGAGGCGGGACCTGAATCGGCACCACGTTCAGAAAGTAGTACAGGTCGTCTCGAAAACGTCCCGCCGTGACTGCTTGCTCCAGATCCTGGCTGGTGGCGGCAATAATCCGGACGTCGAACTGCACCGGCTCCTTGCCGCCCACGCGCACGAAGGACTGATGCTGCAGGGTTCCCACGAATCGGGTCTGGGTGCTCGGCCCCATCTCGGCGATGTCGTTCAAGAACAGCGTTCCGCTGTTGGCCTGTTCGAGCCAGCCGTAGTGCACGCGTTCCTGCTCTTCACTTCCGAACAGCTCGACACCGCTGCCGTCCGCCGACATTCCGCCCACGGGCACATCGATGAAAGGCCCCTGGCCTCGTGCACTGTGAGTGTGGAGAAACCTTGCCAGGACCCGCTTGCCGCTGCCGGACTCGCCGCTGAGCAGAACCGGCGTGTCATGGGAAGCGATGCGTTTCAGTTGCTCCCGCAGCGCCTGTACCACGTGGCTCTTGCCGACCAGCTCGGAGACGGGCTCGGCCTGTTGACGCAGCCCTATGTTTTCACGTTTCAGGCGCGAAGCCTCCAGTGCATGGCGCACGGTCAGCAACAGCTTGGCCATGGAAAGCGGCTTTTCGAGAAAGTCATAGGCACCAAGCCGGGTCGCCTCCACAGCGGTCTCGACCGTGCCATGGCCTGACATCATGATCACTGGTGTGTCGAGTTCCGATGTTTCCGCCCACTCCTTGAGCAGGCTTACCCCGTCTGTGTCCGGCATCCAGATGTCCAGCAACGTCAGATCGGGCCGGCGCGCGCGTCGGCACTGCCGGGCCGCCGCGGCGTTCTCTGCCACGCTGACCTCGAAACCCTCATCCGCGAGGATCTCGCTGACTAGCTGGCGGATATCGGGCTCGTCGTCGACAACCAGGATGTGCGCCACGCTCACTGTGCCGACCTCATCCGGTCATCCGCGTTCGCGGGTCTTGGAGCCTCTACCGCGGAAGGAAATCGCAGCCTGACCCTCGCGCCTTGTCCTGTTCTGTTGTCGGCGGTCACCATGCCCGAATGCTCTTCGACGATCTTCTTAACAATAGCCAGCCCAAGTCCTGAGCCCTTGCTTTTGGTGGTTACGTAGGGCTCGAAGACCTGGTCCATGATATCGGGGGGAAATCCCCGCCCATTATCCTCGACACTGATCTCCACGTAGTCACAGTCCTGAACGCGGACATTGCGGCTGCGCACGGTTACGACGCGTGGCCTGTCACCATCAGGTGCTTCCAGCGCGTTCTTCACCAGGTTGTGCACCAGCTGGCGCATGCGCCCCGGGTCCACCTCCATGCTCGGCAGGGCTGTGCTCAGCCGGCTTTCGATCCGCGTACCCCGGTCATTGTAACGGTAGAGCTCTAAAACCTCGCTAATGAGCTCGTTGATATCGATGAGCTCAGGGTTCATCCGCGGACTCCGGGCGTACTCGGAAAACGCGTTCACCATGGCCTTCATGGATTCCACCTGCTGGATGATGGTGTGGGTCAGGCGGGCAAAGACTTCCTGGTCCTTCTGCCCCAGGTCGGGGAGGTACTTGTGCCGAAGGCGTTCCGCCGACAGGCGAATAGGTGTCAGGGGGTTCTTGATCTCGTGGGCGAGACGCCGGGCTACCTCGCCCCAGGCGGCATTTTTCTGGGCCTGGACGAGGGCCGTGATGTCGTCGAAGACGATGACGTGCCCCGGCGACGTGTCGGCTGTACCGGTCAGAAGCGTTCCACGGCACATCAGCATCTGGCGGCCGCCGGCCCCGAACAGGCTGACCTCCTCGCGCCAATCACGCACCGTGTCGTGCGCCAGTCTGCGCTGGAACACTTCCGTGAGCGCCGCCAGGTTAGGGTGTGTCCGGCCGATCTGCTCAGGCGTTCGGCCGAACTGGTTACCCAGATCGACCCCAAGGATCTGGTTGGCGGCGTTGTTCGAGGTATGCAGCCGATGCTCCTGATCGAAAGTGACAACGCCCGAGGAGAGCCTTGCCAGCACCGCCTCCAGATACGTGTGCTGAGCTTCGAGTTCCTTGCGGCTGCGGCGTGTTTCATCGCGCGCCAGCGCCAGCTTACGAGTCATCTCGTTGAAGGACTGAACGAGAAAGCCCATTTCGTCTTTCCCGGAGCGCGGCAGCTGTGTCTCGTAGTCTCCTTTAGCCACCGCCAGAGTACCCTGCGCCAAATCCCGGATCGGGGCTGCAAGACGACGGGCGGAGTGAAAGGCAGCCCAAACGGCTCCGAGCAGGCT
>JASJBY010000217.1 GCA_030066245.1 Gammaproteobacteria bacterium | reverse complement strand
GATCCGGGATCATGGTCCTGCTCGCGGTCTACCTCTGGCCCGTAAGCACCATCGGCGAGTTCGAGCAAACCGCCCGCAAGGGATTGAAGAGCCAGCGCAAGCTGTTGCATCTCTTCCGCCGCAACGCGTTGCGCGGCATGGACACCAACCGGGAGGCGAAACGCCGGCGGCTGGAAGACGCCTGGCTTCAGGAGCTTGGCCACTTTCAACTGCACATCTCTGAGAATGACAGCTTCGAGATGCTGGAGACCCGCCATCAGTGGCACCATTTCATGCACCTGACGGCGGCCCAGATCGAGATCCTGGAAGCCCTGCGGCAGAGCCTGGTCGAGATCCAGGGGCTCCAGCTGACGCGGTTTCTGCCCGATCTCGACCCGTTCTTTGGGGAAATCGACCAGCGGTTCAGGCAGGTCGACCGCTTGCTGGCCAAAAAGCCCCCGAAACGCGCCCCCGAGTCCGTTCCCTTGTCGATCGATGAGCCCGAGATTCAGGCCCTGAGCCGTATTCAACAGGCGGCGGTGCGCTTGACCAGGACCCAGCTCGAGAAACTCGACGAGATCAGCCGGTCCCTTTTCGAGTGCCTGGCGGGGATCCGGATGGCCCAAGACCCGGATAAGGCCCATGACGGGCATCACGGGGGACACGACGCACATCACGCAGAGGACACCAGGTTGACCATCGACCTGGACCAGCTCGGCGCCGCTTTTGGCGTGGTGACGGGCGTCTGGATGGCCTTCCTCATCTGGATCTACGTCTATGACGTGCCGAACGGCTGGCTGTTCTGGGCCATGTCGGGCATCATGGCGATGATACTCGCCTATCGGGGCGAGGTCCCCCCCTGGGACATATACTGGTCAGTGGCCGTCGGCGGCTTCGCTGCCGGCATCTGCTACGTCTACATCATGCCGCACCTGGATGGCTTCCGGGAGTACGGCCTGATGATCTTTATCACCTGCTTTGTGATCTTCTATTGGCTCCATCCGCAGGTCCACCCCATCGGCCGGATGTTCGGGGTGATATTCTTCACGATCATTCTGCATGGGGAAAACCATATGCACTATGACCTGATCCTGTACATAGAATTGTCGCTCTGGATGTTCTTCGTGGTCTCTGTCGCTATGATAGGCAGGGCCTTGTTCCTACCCCAGCGCCCGGACAAGTTCTTCCTGCGCCTCCTGGACCGCTTTTTCCGGCATGCCGATTGGCTGATCTCGGAACAGACCCGGGATCCGGCGCGCAAGCGCGGCATCATCGACCACTGGAAGGCAGCCATATACGGTGGTGATATCGCCGAGCTGCCCAGAAAGATGGCATTGTATGAGAGTTTCATAGAATACAGGGCGCTTCCCGGGACGACCCCCCAGCAGGTGCATGAGCTGCTGATCAGCGTGTACGCCCTGGCCTATCGGGTGAAGGCGTTGGTGGAAGCCGGCCGGGTTGCCCAGGCGGATCTGATAGAAAGGCAGCTTGTGAATGACAAGCTGACCTGGCACAAGGAACTCCAGGGATGGCTCAGGCGCCAGGTAGGCGCGACACAGGCGACGGAGCCGCCCACCGCCGATCTGCCGGCGCGCCTTGCCAGCCTGGAAGCCCGTATCAGCAAAGCCCTGGATCAGGTCGGCGAAGGGGCGCTCGAACCCGGCGACTACGAGAATTTTTACCGGCTGCTGGGCAGCTATCGGAGCCTGGCGGAGGCGGCGAACGACTATACCCGGGTCTCGGATACCATGGACTGGGCGCGGTGGCGGGAAATGCGCTTTCCCGTCAGAACCTAGTCCGTGGTGAGCGTGATGTCGACCTTGTAGCGAGAGAGAAAGCACTATGGGAAGTGAGAGTTTGATCCCGACCGAAGTGGACCTCACGGGCCTCTACTTCGTGCCGTTGCTGATCAACTTCGGTCTGGCTATCATCTTGACCTTCGTGACGGCCTTTCTGCTCAACCACTACCGGCTGTCCCGTTACTTCATGTTTCCACATCTGGTAATGGCAGCCATGGCAACCATTTATACCGTTCTCTTGAGCCTTTGGGTGATTCCCGCATGACATCTACCGAAAACACAGAAAACACACAGAAAAGAGTCCTTATACTCAGCGCGATCGTCCTGGTCCTGATCGGGTTGGTCGTCTTCAGGTATTGGGACTATCTGCTCAATCCCTGGACCCGCAATGGTCAGGTCATGGCCCAGGTCATCCAGATCACGCCGCGGGTCTCCGGCACCCTCGTTGAACTGCCCATAATAGACAACCAGTTCGTCAAGGCCGGTGACCTGCTGTTCCAGATCGACCCACGCACCTTCCAGTCCACGCTGGACCACAAGCGGGCCCAGCTCGACGCGACCATCGACGAGATCGCGGCCCTGGCGGCCCAGATCGATGCCTCGACCGCCGCCGTCACGCGAACCGAAGAAGAGATCGCCTGGTACAAGCAGCAGGTGATCGGCAAAAAGGCTCGGCTGAAGGATTTCGAGGCCCAGTTCGCACGCTATACCAAGATGCTGCCCAAAGGCGCCACCTCCCAGGAGCGGCTGGATCGGGCGGAGGCCGATGTGGTTGCCGCCGAGGCCCGGCTCGTAGGCGCCCAGGCGGAGCTGCGCCAGGCGGAGGCCGACAATCTCCAGGCGATCGCCGATCTAGCCAGAGCCAAGGCCGAACACGGCGCCTATGGGGAGGCGAACGCCCGCCTGCGGCGGGCCAAGGCGGCGGTTCATCATGCGGAGCTGGACCTGGAGTTCACCAGCGTCGTGGCGCCGGTCGACGGCTATGTCACCAACCTTAAGCTGCGCCTCGGCGACCATGCCACCGCCAAGAAAGCGGTTCTGGCTCTGGTGGACGTCTCCAGTTACTGGGTGTACGGCTTCTTCAAGGAAAGCGCCATGGGAGACATGAAGCCAGGCGACCTGGCGCTCGTCACGATGATGAGATACCCGGACACCCCGATCTGGGGCCGCGTCATCAGCAAGGGCTGGGGTGTCTATCAGGAAGACGGCAGCACCGGGGAAAAGCTGCTGCCGAAGATCGATCCGAGCTACGACTGGATCCGCCTGGCCCAGCGGGTGCCGGTGCGAGTGGAGCTCGGCGAGCTGCCTGAGGGCGTCGACCTGGTGGTTGGTACGACCACCTCGGTCCTGGTCATGACCGACACGGCCGACGAGCCGGCCCCGGAAGGGGTTCCGCCGGTGCCGTGGATTCTTCATTGAAACGGCGAGCTATCCCGCATAACACGCTCACTCACCGGTGATCGGTAGATCTGCAGGATGCGGTGAGTGCAACGAACCGCATCGGTCAAGGCTGTCTGAACTCACACTGTTTATACTCTCGCAAAGACGCGAAGCACGCAAAGGAAATGCGGCTAATGGTAGAAAACGATATTGGAAATTGTATTGTCGATCTTGCGGTTCAAATTCACCGGGAGACGGGGCCGGGGTTGCTGGAAACAGTCTACGAGACCATTCTGGCGCATCAGTTGAGGTAACGAGGTTTTCAGGTTGAGCGACAGGTTGCCATCCCCATCGAATACCGAGGACTCAGGTTTGATGAAGGATTCAGGGCCGATCTGATCGTCGAGAATAAAGTTATTGTTGGGCTCAAGTGTGTTGAGAAGCTCAACAATGCACATAAGAAACAGCTGCTAACATACCTGGGCCTTACGGGCATGCATCTTGGCTATCTGTTGAACTTCAGCGAATCCTTGATGAAAAATGGCATCAATCGCATGGTAAATCGCCTTGTCGAATAAATTCAAAAAACCTTTGCGCGCTTGGCGCCTTTGCGAGAGCTAACTATTGGTCAATACTTTAGCGTCAAAAGTCCTCCGGACGGGCTACCAAAAAAACATTAAAAAGTAGAGGGCCGCTACCACACCTAACAAAATAACAATATCCATAAGATGATCGATTCTCACGGGATACTCCAGATTGTCAGCAGTGAATCTGGCAGAATGGGCCAGTCATTTCCTAGTCAAATTTTGATCATCGTCTGAATGATGCGCTTCGCTGCGCCCAGCACATCCTAGATCGGCTCAATGCTTGAGAGCCCCTTTACTTGGCGGCCTCACGCGCTGCTGCCTCACGCGCCGCCTCGGCATCGGCGGCGCGCCTTTGCGCCTCTTCTACCGCGTGACGTCGGGTTTCCGCTTCCAGTTCTTTATGCTTCATGGCCTTGGCTTTTTTATGGGCCTTATAATCGGCTTTCCGCTGCCGCTCGCGCTCCGCCGTAAACCGGCGTTCCTCCGGGGAGCCCTGCACCAGGATGTTGCCTTCGAACTGATTGAGCGGGCGGCCCATATCGGCCGGCAGATTCTCAAACGCGAAAAACGTGTTGTATTGCCCATTGAGGTAGACGGACGTGGCCACTCCGTGAAGCCTGTGGGTGTGGCCTGCCTCTGCAGTCGTCTCCACGATACGCGTGTTGCCGTAACGCTGGGCCGTTTCATAGGGGCTCTCGGTTGATTGATAGGGATCATCGACCAACTTGTACAGGTTCTCTTTCAGGCTGACCCTGGCCTCGAAGCGCTGTTTGTGGACGGGCGCAGAGGCGGTTCCCACATTCTGGGATCGCTCAATCTCAACCGAGTCGATGCGCCACACCCAGGGCGCCTTGAACGCCAGCAGATCCGCGATCCGTTCGTTACTCGGCGGTGCGACCGGGGTTGGCCGCGGCAGCCGAGTGGGCATGGAATCCAGGCGTTTCTTGACGACTTCCGGACTCGGAGGCGAGGAATGGGGGGTTATCTGCTGCCCTGTCGATACCTGGGAAAGCCCCATCAGGGTGGTCGCCAGAAGGCAGCTTACGAATTTCTTGCTCATCATTTTCCTCCGTTCTTACGCCGCGCACTCGAGTCGCTGCCAGGTAGCGGTTGCACCTAATACCTCAGCAACCTGGGACGTGTAAAAAGCTATACATACAGCCGAAAATTATTATATTTCGAATTTCGATCGATTTCCCGGGTGCCGGGCGCGTACCCTGATAGCAAAACCCTGCGTCGGTAAAATGCCTTGGGGTCATCGTCAAGTCAACGACTGACGAGAGCATTTATCGGTTCCAGCCTGGTTCAGACATATTCACCAATCACCAAGACGCCGGTTTGGACCGGTGTCATCCTTATCACGAACA
Organism: Gammaproteobacteria bacterium; assembly: GCA_030066245.1. Lineage (GTDB taxonomy): Bacteria > Pseudomonadota > Gammaproteobacteria > JAABTG01 > JAABTG01 > JASJBY01. The sequence continues at coordinate 1,869 of JASJBY010000217.1, read as the reverse complement.
TGTGCCTGGTAGAAACAGGTAAAGGACACCACAAAGCAAAGGACACCCCATATGAAGTCGATCGTTAAGAGGAGAACAAGCCCGCCCAGCAGCAGAAAAGTGCCTATGACGAGCAAATCGGATTTTTTTACTTGAAACCCATTTTTCATAATTACGGTCTCCAATCCCAATTCTATCCGATATTGGCTTCAAGTTCCGCAGGCCGGTAACGCGCGGAAAAAAGCATCAACATCGTTAAGCTTTATTAATCTTTGCTCGACAGGTTTAAGGACAGTATTTCGTCGGTGACAGCATGGAAATACCTTGCAGTTGACAAACGATAGTTTACCGGGCGTCGATCGCCCCTTTGCGGGTCTGGGACGCGTTCGACGCCCGGGGTGGCGGGAGCTGTGCTTTACCGTATAAAATAGCACCCGGAAGGCCCGCCGGCTACCGCCTTGCAGCAGACGGCGCCGATGCAAAGCGCGCGCGGTTTCGGTCTGACCGGGCAAAACGGGAAGCGACCCCATGGCAAACATACGCTTCATGCCAAGCGAACTGGAGATTACGGGCATCTACTTCCCGCCGATGCTCGTGGCCGGCATTCTGGGCGCGCTCCTGATGCTGCTGACGGTCTATCTGATCAGGCGCTACCGGCTGTCCCGCTACTTCGTCTATCCCCAGTACGTGCTCGCGGCACTCTGGGCCATCTACACCTTCGTTATCAGCACATGGGTGATTCCGGCATGACAGCTTCCGTAAGCATGCGAACGAGAATCCTTGCGACCGGCACGATCGTCCTGGTCGCCCTGTTTTTGGTCGGCTACAAGTATCTGACCTACAGGGCCAATCCCTGGACCCGCAACGGGCAGGTCATGGCCCAGGTAGTTCAGGTCACGCCGCGGGTCTCCGGCACCATCGTGCAACTGCCGATCATCGACAATCAATTTGTCAAGGCCGGCGATCTGCTGTTCCAAATCGACCCGCGTACCTTCCAGTCGACATTGGATTACCAGCGGGCCGAGCTCGACGGGACCATCGACGAGATCGCCGCCCTGGCGGCGCAGATCGATGCCGCGGCAGCCGCCGTCAAGCGGACGGAACAGGAGATCGAATGGTATAAGCAGCAGGTGATCGGCAAACAGGCCCGGCTGAAGGATTTCCAGGCCCAGTTCGCACGCTACACCAAGATGCTGAGCACAGGCGCCGCCTCCCAGGAACGTCTCGATCGCGCGGAAGCCGACGCCGTTGCCGCCGAGGCCCGGCTCGAAGGCGCCATGTTGGAGTTGCGGCAGGCGGAGGCCACCAATCGAGAAGCGGTCGCCGATCTCGCCAGGGCCAAGGCCGAACACGGCGCCTACGGAGAAGCGAATGCCCGCCTGCGCAGGGCCAAGGCCGCAGTGCATCACGCGGAGCTGGACCTCGAGTTCACCAGCGTCGTGGCGCCGGTCGACGGCTATGTCACCCACCTGGATATTCGCCTCGGCGACCATGTCACCGCCCATCACGCCGCCCTGGCGCTGGTGGACGTCAGCAGCTACTGGGTCTACGGCTTTTTCAAGGAGCAATATCTGGAGAATGTGCAGACGGGCGACCTGGCGCTCGTCAAGCTGATGAGCTACCCGGACGAGCCGATCTGGGGCCGTGTGATGGGCACGGGATGGGGCATCTATCAAAAAGACGGCAGCACCGGGCAGCAGCTGCTGCCAAAGATCTTCGATCACTACGAGTGGGTCCGCCGGCCCCAGCGGCTTCCGGTACGGGTCGAGCTTGGCAAGCTGCCGGAGGGCGTCGACCTGGTGGTCGGTACCTACGCTTCGGTCCTGGTCAAGACGGGGACGACCGGCGACCCGCCGCCGGCGGGCGTCGAAGGCGTTCCTTCATTGCCGA
>JASJBY010000216.1 GCA_030066245.1 Gammaproteobacteria bacterium | reverse complement strand
GACGCAAGGCCTGGCGAGATTTAGCGGAGCCAACGCCTCGGCCGGGTCCCACACCAGCTGTATCGCCGTTCGTGACCGATATTTCCGAACAGCTATCTAGCTGATGGCCTCTTCTGGCGAGTAAGCCTTGATGCTGAGCGCATGGATGTCGGTCTGCATGGCGTCGCCTAGTGCCTCGTACACCATCCGATGACGCTCTATCAGCTTCTTGTCCTGAAACGCGGCTGAGACGATGACCAGGTTGAAGTGCCCGCGGCCGTCGCGGGCCCCCGCGTGACCGGCATGGCGGTGGCTATCGTCCTCAATGTTCAGGGAAGTCGGCGACAGGGCCGCACTAAGCCGTTCCCGAATCATGCGCATGCGCCGGGTCTCTGCGCTCACGGCAGCACCTTCAGAAAAGGCTTCACCTTCACCCGCGTGTAGACACCCGCCTCCACATAGGGGTCGGCGTCGGCCCAGGCCTGAGCCTCATTGAGGGAAGGAAATTCCGCGACAACGAGACTGCCGGAAAAGCCTGCGGGGCCCGGGTCCTCGCTGTCGATGGCGGGATGCGGACCAGCCAACAGCAGGCGGCCGTCAGCCTTTAGCTTTTCAAGCCTTTCCAAATGGGCGGGTCGTGCACGGCGGCGGCGTGCGAGACTGTCTTTGCCGTCTCGGGCAATGATGGCGTAGAACATACCTGTTTCGATTTCGAGCTAGGGTTTCCGAGTCACGCACAGAGTGTAGCCACGGGAGACCACGCGGGTGAAGGCCCGCCTCACCTCGCGTGGCCCAACTCACCATTCTCCCAGGAGTAGACCACGGGGCACATGGGGTTTTCGAAATTTACCGGCTATCCGCCTTTTCCGAATCACCAGCCACTACTCACTGCTCACGATGCACGAGTCACCATTCACCAGTCACTATTCACTGCTCACTGTTTACGATTCACGAGTCACCACTCTCCCGAAATATATCCACGGCGAACGCGCGGGTCGCCGGGGGGGACGTGGCCTGCAGCTCACCCGCCTTCCCGGGCTCCCCTTCACTCCGCTTCTCTCGCCTGCTCGTCAGGCTTGATATGGCGGGCAAGATAGACCGCCTGCAGGAGGACGAAGACAAGAGTCAGGCCGAGCAGTCCGAACAGCTTGAAGTTGACCCACGTCTCGGTGTCGAAGTTATAGACCACGTACAGGTTGGCGAAACCCATGGCAGCGAAGAAGGCGACCCAGCTCATGTTCAGACGCACCCACACCGGATCCGGCAATTGTATGTTGGCCTCCATCATGCGGCGAACAATCGGTTTCTTTCCGATCAGCTGGCTGGCAAAGAAAACTAGAGAAAACAACCAATTGACGGCGGTCGGCTTCCATTTGATGAACATCTCGTCCTCGAGGAGCAGTGTCAGCCCGCCGAGGATCACGATGAGCGCAAGGGTAACCAGGTGCATTCTCTCCACCCGATGGTGCTTCCACCAGAACAGTCCCACCTGCAAGATGGTGGCGACGATAGCCACGCCGGTGGCCACCAGGATGCCCTGTTTGGGGTCTTCGACGAGCTTGAAGGCGACGAAGAACAACAGCACCGGAAAGAAATCGAAGAGAAACTTCATGACTAGAGCAGAACTCCCGCGGCAAGCCGAGGCCCCCACGACGTTGAGGAAGCGCAGAGTATACGTGGCCGACGACCAGAAATCTTCGCGTGGGCCACCAGGGTTTCCTGGTGCGGTCGAGGGAGTGTGCGGATAGTCACTAATGGGTCTGATTCGTAAGGCAAACGAAGACCCGATCGGGTACACTCCCGCGCCTATGTGCGCCCGGCTGCACGATCTGCATTCGCACTCGACCGCGTCAGATGGGACGTTGGCGCCGTCTGAGCTGGTTGCGCACGCGTCGGTCGCCGGGGTCGACGTCCTGGCGCTGACGGACCACGACACGACCGCCGGTGTCGAAGAGGCGGGCCGAGCGGCGCAGGAACACGGTCTGCTGCTCGTTCCGGGTGTCGAAGTGTCCGTGACCTGGCAGGGCCGGACCATCCACGTGCTGGCCCTGCGCCTCGACTCCGGATCAGCGGCCCTCGAGGAGGGACTGGCAAGACTGCGCGCTTTTCGCGACTGGCGCGCGGAAGAGATCGGCAGGCGGTTGGAGAAGCAGGGTATCGCCGGCGCCTTCGCCGGTGCCAGACGTCTCGCGCCGGGACCTGTGGTCAGCCGTACTCATTTTGCGCGCTACCTCGTGCAACAGGGCAAGGCGGCAAACGTCCGAGAGGTGTTCCGGCATTTCCTCGTCAGGAACAAGCCCGGGTATGTGCCCGGGAGGTGGGCCAGTCTGGAGGAAGCGGTCGGCTGGATAAAGAACGCGGGAGGACAGGCGGTTGTGGCGCATCCTGCCCGCTACAGGCTGACCGCCGGCAAGCTGCGGACGCTCCTTCACGAGTTTGCAGAGTGTGGGGGCGTGGGGATGGAGGTGGTTTCCGGGAGTCACAGCGCCGGGGACGCGCGGGCCATGGCGGAACATGCTCGTCGCGTGGGTTTGCTGGCGTCCAGCGGCAGCGACTTCCACGGACCCGAGCAAGCGCCGTGGATCAGGCTGGGAGGCGTGGCTGAACTGCCCCAGGGCTGCACCCCCATCTGGGAGGCGTGGAACGGCTGAATCTACGGCTTGCATGGGGCAATACTTCCAGATCCATCCCGAAAATCCGCAGCCGCGTTTGGTGAGTCGGGCGGCCAAGATTTTGACCGGCGGGGGCCTCGCTGTTTATTCCACGGATTCCGGCTACGCCCTGGGGTGCCGGATCGGTAACAAGATGGCTCAGGACCGAATTCGCCGCATCCGTCAGCTGGATGACAAGCACAACTTCACCCTGGTCTGTCGCGATTTGTCGGAAATATCAGTGTACGCCAAGGTGAGCAACCAGGCCTTTCGGCTCATGAAGGGTATTACTCCGGGGGCGTACACTTTCATACTCAAGGCGACCCACGAGGTGCCTCGGCGACTGCAGAACCCGAGACGCAAGACCATCGGCATACGCGTTCCAGACAACCCCATCGCTCAGGCGCTGCTGGACGTCCTCGGGGAACCGCTGATGAGTTCTACGCTGGCGCTTCCGGGTGAGCAGATGCCCCTGACGGACCCGGAAGACATCCGCCACAAGCTCGAGCGTCAGGTGGACCTAATCATCGACGGTGGTTACTGTGGTTTCGAACCAACGACCGTGGTGGACCTGATGGGCGATGTGCCGACCGTGGTGCGGGAAGGCAAAGGCGACCTGGCGCCGTTTCACGCGTGAGCAGGGCCGGGGCCAAGGATAGTGGTGTCGCAACGCCGTGCTCGCAGGCACCACGTCCGCTACTTCGCAAAAGCGCGCGCACGGCTTGGCCACGTGGATAGCGAGTCGCGTAGAATCACCGGATTCCCGCTCCTCCATGCCGGTGCTCGCCTGCGAGGTGGATGCGGATGGCGCTCTACCATGAGACCCCAGCTGTCAGTCAGGCCGGCATGGACGAATTGAATCTTGCACAGAAGATCGCCGTGTGGGCCATCCCGGTGCTGTTCGCCATAACGGTGCACGAGGTCGCCCACGGCTGGGTGGCGAAGTTACTCGGTGATCCCACCGCAATGATGCTGGGCCGGCTCACGCTCAATCCGGTGAAGCACGTGGACCCGATCGGCACCATTCTGCTCCCGGGACTCATGCTCTACTTCGGGGGCATCATCTTCGGGTGGGCCAAACCGGTGCCCGTGACGTGGGAGAATCTGCACAAGCCCAAGAGGGATATGGCCCTGGTGGCGCTGGCCGGGCCGGGAGCCAATCTGGTGATGGCGGTGCTCTGGGCCTTCACGGCAAAACTCGGTATTGCCCTGAGCGGCACTATCGGCTGGCTTGGAGTGCCGCTGGCTTACATGGGCGTGGCGGGCATCTTCATTAATGCCATTCTCCTGGCGCTGAACCTTCTGCCCCTGCCGCCCCTGGATGGCGGTCGGATCGTCACCGGCGTCCTGCCCGGCCCGTTGGCTTACAAGTTTGCCCGTATAGAGCCGTTCGGCCTGATTATCCTGGTCGGCCTCCTGCTCATGGGGTGGCTTGGAAAGATACTGTGGCCCGTAATATCCTTCCTCCACTCGGGTCTGGCGTATCTGGCCGGCCTTTCGCCCGACATCCTGCGTTCGGTCCTGTTCGCGTTGTTGGGGTAAGCAGGAGAGCACCTTGGCATCCAGCATCAGTCGGCACCAACGTGTGCTTTCGGGAATGCGCCCCACGGGGGCGCTGCACCTGGGACACTACCATGGAGTACTCAAGAACTGGGTTCGACTGCAGCACGAGTACGAGTGCTTCTATTTTGTCGCCGACTGGCATGCTCTGACCACGCACTACGATGAGCCAGGCGTCATCGCTGACAACGTTTGGGAGATGGTGATTGACTGGCTCGCAGCCGGTATAGACCCCAGGTCGGCCAGGCTGTTTATTCAATCCCGCGTGCCGGAGCACGCCGAGCTCCACCTGCTGCTGTCCATGTTCACGCCGCTGGGCTGGCTGGAGCGTGTGCCCACGTACAAGGATCAGCAGGAGAAGCTGCGGGAGAAGGACCTGGCCACCTATGGCTTTCTGGGGTATCCGCTGCTGCAGTCCGCTGACATCCTGGTCTACCGCGCCAGCATGGTGCCCGTTGGTGAGGACCAGGTGGTGCACGTCGAGCTGACGCGGGAGATCGCACGACGTTTCAACTTCCTGTACGGTAGGGAAGCGGGCTTCGAGGACAAGGCGGAGGCGGCGGTCAAGAAGATGGGTAAGAAAAATGCCCGGGCCTACCGAGACCTCCGCCGGCAGTATCAGGAGCAGGGCATGACCGATGCCCTGGAATCGGGACGGGCGCTGCTTGAGGGCCAGCAGAATCTCGGTCAACAGGACCGGGAGCGCTTGTTCGGCTATCTGGAAGGAACCGGCAAGGTGATACTGCCTGAACCGGCGGCTCTCCTCACGCCCGCCCCCAAGATGCCGGGGCTGGATGGCCAGAAGATGTCCAAGTCTTACGAGAACACAATAGCACTGAGGGAGGACCCAGACTCAGTCACCCGCAAGCTGCGCACCATGCCGACAGATCCAGCCCGGGTGAGGCGCAGCGACCCCGGTGATCCGGCAAAGTGTCCGGTATGGCATTTGCACGAGGTGTATTCAGACGACGATGCCAGGCAGTGGGTCCAGGAGGGCTGCAGGAACGCCACCATCGGTTGTCTGGACTGCAAGCAGCCAATCGTCGATGCAGTCCTCGCGGAGCAGGCCCCGATTCGCGAGCGAGCCCGGGACCTGGCCGAAAGCCCTGACCAGGTGCGTGCGATCGTAAGCGAGGGCTGCGAGGCAGCCTCACAAGAAGCCCGGGCCACTCTACGGGAGGTGCGGGAAGCCATGGGGTTGGCGTATACATGACTCGTGAATCGTGAGCAGTGAATAGTGACTGGTGACTAGTGAATAGTGAATCGTAACTCGGGACGGGGGATGAGGTGTTGGTTCTTCAAGTCCCGGAGCTCTCTCGAGCGGGTTGTGAAGCGTTAGAAGGACAGACACGGGCAGGGATATGCTGGCGTTGGCGACGAGCCGTTCCCTGACCATGGAGCCTATACAGGTTAGTTTATGAACATGGACTCGGAGTCTCAGCAGGAAGCCGGTTCAGAGGACTCTCCCCAGCAGGAAGAAATGCCTTTCGCCGTGGTCCAGGGCGCTCCGGTGACGGAGCTGCCCCACGACCTATATATACCGCCTGATGCGCTGGAGGTCTTCCTGGAAGCTTTTGAAGGGCCGCTGGACCTTCTGCTTTACCTGATCAAGCGCCAGAATCTGGACATTCTGGACATTCCCATAGCGGAGATCACCCGCCAATACATGGAGTATGTCGAGCTGATGAAAGACCTGAAGCTCGAGCTGGCCGGGGAGTACCTGGTCATGGCCGCCATGCTGGCGGAGATCAAGTCGCGAATGCTGCTTCCCCGGCCGGTGGAGGTGGTGGAAGAGGAGGATCCGAGAGCAGAGCTGGTGCGTCGCCTCCAGGAATACGAGCGCTTCAAGCAGGCCGCTGAGGATCTGGACCAGCTTCCGCGCCTTGGCCGGGACACCCACGCCGTGGGGGTCGATGCGCCGCAGCTGACCGTGGTCAGGGCTCAGCCGGCGGTCAGCCTGAAGGAACTGCTGCTGTCACTGAAAGATGTGGTCGCGAGAGCGGAGATGTTCTCTCACCACCATATTCAGCGGGAGCCGCTATCAGTACGCGAACGCATGTCCCAGGTGCTCGGCTCTCTCGATGCCGATCGCTTCACGGAATTCCCCAAGCTCTTCGATCCGGAGGAGGGGAGGCTGGGTGTGGTGGTGACTTTCCTTGCTATTCTCGAGCTGCTGAAGGCGGCGTTGATAGAGATGGTGCAAGCGGAGCCCTTCGGTTTGATCCACGTGAAGGTGGTGGCCGAGTGATGTCTGGGATGAGCCCGGAGCGACTTCGGCACGTCATCGAGGCCGCCCTGCTGACCGCAGGTCGGCCGTTGAGCCTGGATGTCCTGGCCGGTCTGTTCCAGTCGTCAGGCGCGGCCCAGGAGCCCGGCGAAGTCCCGTCCGATGTGTTCGTCAGGTTCGATTCGGCCTCGGCAACGCCCAGCCGAGATGAGATACGGGCCGCTCTGGATGCCCTCGGGGAAGACTACCGTGGGCGGGGCATCGAGCTCAAAGAGGTTGCCAGCGGTTTTCGCGTGCAGGTTCGCCCTGACTATGCTGAAGCGCTAAGGCCATTGTGGAGCGAACGACCCGCGCGTTATTCCAGGGCGTTGCTCGAGACCCTGGCCCTGATCGCTTACAGGCAACCCATAACCCGCGGCGAGATCGAGGACATTCGTGG
>JASJBY010000215.1 GCA_030066245.1 Gammaproteobacteria bacterium | reverse complement strand
CCTCCACGAACTCGACGCACACATGAGGAATGTCATAGGGGAGCTCGGCACTGCCCATGGCAGCCATTGCCGGACCGGCACCGCGCTGCCACCAAGCTTCGGGCCAGCCGTTGACATCCAGCGCTGCGCGCAGACGTATCCTGTGGGCCGGGCGGTAGTAACCGTGCTGCATGTCGTCGGTGCGGGTCCACACGACCTGCACAGGACAGCGCGCCAGCTTGGCGATTTCCACGGCCTCCTCCACGGTGTCGGACTCCAGCCGTCGGCCGAAGCCACCGCCGAGATACTGCGAGTGCACCCGAACCTCTCCCAACGGCAGCCCGCAGACGCGGGATGCGGTCTTGCGGGCACCCTCCTGACTCTGCGTGCCGACCCAGACATCGCAGCCATCATCCGTTACCCGGGCAGCGCAGTTCATGGGTTCGAGGGTTGCATGAGCCAGATGGGCGAAACCGTAGTCCGCCTCGACGCTTTGCTGGGCGCCACCCAACCGGCGCTCGGCGTTGCCCGCGCGCTGACGTATCCTCCCGACTCGCTCCAGGGCGCCATCCAGCTCGAGCAGCAGGTCGTCGCTATGCAGCTTTGCGTTCGGGCCGAAATTCCACGCCACCCGGAGCTTTTCACGGCCGTGCAGCGCGGACCAGGTGTCCCGAGCCACCACCGCTACGCCCCTGGCAATCTGGAAAACCGCTTCGACACCCGGCACCGCCAGGGCGTCCGCCGCGTCGAAGCTCTCCACGCTGCCGCCCACCACCGGGCAACGCAGCACGGTCGCCACGCGCATGTCGGGCATCGACAGGTCCAGACCGTAGCGCGTGCGCCCTGCCACCATGTCCGGGATCTCCAGGCTCGGCATGGGGTGACCCAGCAGGCGGCACTGCTCGGCCGCTTTCAACGTCACGTGCCGGGGCGACTTTCGAGCGGCGGCTTCGCCTGCGATCTCCCCATAGTCCAGGCGCTGCCCGGTAGGCTGGTGCAGGACTACCCCGTCCTCGGCCCTGCAGTCGTGCTCGGCCACGCCCCAGCGCCGGGCTGCTGCCTGCACGAGACGGACTCGGGCTCGCGCACCAGCCGTTGAAAGACGCTCCCATTCGCCCCGAACACTGGTGCTGCCGCCCGTCGTCTGCTCCTTGAAAACGGGATTGCGGTAACGCTCATCGGCCGGTGCGAACTCGGTGCGGACGCGCGCCAGCGGCACCTCGAGCTCTTCCGCCACCAGCGCTGCCAGTGCTGTCGTCACCCCCTGCCCCATCTCCGAGTGGTTGATGACGACGGTGACCTGGCCGTCCGGGGCGATCCGGATCCACTCATCCAGCACGACACCCGCCTCGCCCGGCAACGTCGTCGCTGGCAACGGCCGCAACGCGTCAGCGGGCAGCGTGGCCGCGGTGTGAACGGCGCGGCGGATGCGCTGATAGGTCCCGCAGCGGCAGAGCACACCCGCCATGGCGGCGTCGATGTCCGCCTCGTCTGGGGCAGGCGTGCTGTCGAGCAACGCGACGGCGGCAAGGATCTGGCCCGGCTGACAGTAGCCGCACTGGGGGACCTGCTCCCGAATCCATGCGCTCAGGACGGGATGCCCGCGTTTAGCAAGCCCTTCGATGGTGGTGATGCGCTGGCCCGCGGCATCGCCGACGGGCACCACACAGCTGCGCAGCAGCTGCCCTTCCACGAGCACGTTGCAGATGCCGCAGATGCCAACGCCGCAGCCGTACTTGGTGCCTTTCAGCTTCAGGACGTCACGAAGCATCCAGAGCAGCGGCATCTCTGGCGCCACCTCGAGGCGATGCGTTCTCCCGTTGACATCAATGCGCAGCATCCGCTTCCTCTCCGACCTCCGAGCCCGCCTCAGGAACACCATCATGCCCAAGCAGGTGCGGACTCACAACCGCCTGGGTGTCTCTTCTCTGCCGGGAACTACATCAATTCCTAATCGGCCTATGACCGGCGGAATGGTTCCGGATCGGGTCGCTATGGGCAAGACGCGCCTGGCCTGGGGGTCTAAGATCATAGGTAACCCAGCGAGGCGGCTTAGCCGGCGCTCTTGGTCACGGTTCCCGGGCTCGTCAGCGTTGCACAGCCCGGCCAACCGCACAAAGCCAACCAGCACCCGGCCACGGAGCATCCTGCCTGTCCCCGCGGGGGATGGTGCCACGCCGGCGGCGGCAGCCGCGTGCCGTGGCCATGGACCTGCTTGAACCGGGGCAAGTCGCTATGAAAATACTACTGGCAACGGATGGGTCCGACACCGCTCGCGCCACGAGCGATTTCCTGACCCGCTTTCCCTTCCCTGAAGGTACCGAGGTAAGGCTGCTGAACGTGGTCCGCGACACGTTGTTCAAGTACGAGGAGTGGGAAGACTCGGAAGACCTGGACGACGAACACCGGGCGGAGCTGGAGGAAACCGAGCAGCTGCTCAAAGCCGAGCGGGAAGAGCTCGTGTCCAAGGAAGCTGCGCGCCTGGGAGATGCCGTGTGGACGTGTACCACGGAAGTCAGAATCGGCCAGCCAGCCGACGAGATCCTTCACGCCGCAACGTCCCTCGGAGCCAACCTCATTGCCCTGGGGTCGGTCGGCTCCTCCGGTGTGCGTGAGTTCCATTTGGGCCGGGTGTCGAACGCCGTCTTGGAGTACGCGCCATTCTCGGTGCTCGTCGTCAAGCCGCCGGCGGTCGAACCCGCTGCGTCTGCAGATGCCGAGGCGCGACCCCTGCGGATACTGATCGCCTTCGACGGGTCGCACTCTTCCAGGACGGCCCTGGAATTCTGTCACTCATTGCCCTTGGGCGATCGGTCCGAAATACATATCGTCGGCGTGCTGCGGCTGCTGCACGGCTTCCGCCAGGATATCCAGCAGCGGTTGAGCAAAGTCTGGCAACGCAAGAAAGCGGCCGCGAAGACTGCGCTGGAGGAAGTGACCAAGGACAGCCGATGGCCGACGCCCCACGTGACCTCGGAGCTGCGCGAGAGCTCGAGCGTAACGGAGGCGATCCTGCGCATTGCCAGGAAGAAGGAAATCGACCTGATCGTGCTCGGCAATAAGGGAAAAGGCGCCGTGGAGTCCTTCCTGCTTGGCTCGGTGACGCGCAGGGTCACTCGACATGCGCCTTGCTCCGTGCTCGCGGTGCGCGTGTAACTTGACCCAGTCAGGCACGGACCGCGCTGCGCCGCTTGTTAGCTGTTCGGAAATATCGATCACAAACGGCGAGGCAGCTGGTGTGGGACCCGGCCGGGACCGTCGGCCGCAGGGATAGCGGCCGTCGAGTCTACAGGGAGGTATTCACGGCGTGTCCCGGCGGCTCGTGCCGGTACGGCCCCCACCGCGAATGCTTAACCAATCACGGATGCGGGTGTCCCCAAAGGGCCGGGCATCAAACCGGTCGCAGACACGCGCGGCTATGCCGCGGAGGGATTGCGGTCAACAGGTTTTCAGCCGTTCGCCAGGCTGAGTTCCGGACGAAGCCGGGTCTCCCCATGCATCGGGTCTGCCCGCCATCTCCCATGACAGCCAGTGCCAGGCGACGGAAGAGAAACCCACGGGCTTCATCAAGCACTTTACTTTCCAGGCCGCTCGCAGCGCCTGTCCAGGTGTCCAAAAATCACGCTTGATTCGCCGCCTGATCTCGCGCATGTCCGCGAGGCTGATGGCGTCCGAGAAGACTTTGCCCGTTCTGTCGTCGATATGGTAGCCGGGCGTCTCGCTGACCGCTTCGGTGAGGGGCTCGGGACCCCGACAGCGCAGATGGTGAACCTGGATGGAATCGAGACCGATCTTGCGGGCGAACCCCGGTATCTCCAGCATTTGCTCACGGGTCTCGCCCACGTTTCCGATAATGAAATTGCCGATAAAGAACATGGGCAGATTACGAACCCTGCTGAACGCCGTTTCAATGGTGCGCCGTCTCAGGTCCTTGTTCAGAAACTTCAGCAGATGATCGTGCATGGACTCCAGGCCGAAGGTGACGTGCCGGAAACCGGCGTGGCACATTTTCTCCACGAGTTGCGGTCGCATGCCGACGTTGACGCGTGTTTCGATGCCGTAGGTCTTGCCTATCCGTCGCTCGATCAGGAGATCACACAGGCGCTCCATGCGCTGCACGTCGTGGCAGACGTTGTCGTCAGTGAAAACCACGTAGGGCGCGTCAATATCGGCCAGCTCGTCCACCACGGACTCCGCGGAGCGACCCGAGAACGAAAGGTGGCGACCTTGAGCATCCCTGTTGAAAGTACAGAACGCGCATCGGTACGGGCACCCCCGCGAGCTCTGGATAGCGTCGGTAGCGATCCCCAGATCGAGACCGTCACGCCGTATCATGCCGTAGCGGTGGCGGCGCAGGGAGCGATCGGGAAGCGGGGTATCGGGAATGGGCCCCCAGGGCAGCATGGCTGTCTCGCAGTACCGGCCCTCCCGAAGAAACGCAACGCCAGTCAGGCTCTCAGGTTGCCCTGTCTCCACGAAGCGCCGGAAACGCCCGTCATCCGGCCCGCAGAACACCACGTCGACGCGCTGCCCGGCCGGGGCAGTGACCAGCGCCCTCCGGTGGGCCTCGGCTACTCGTCCTCCAGCCACGACCCGGACGTCACGCCGCATCTGTCGCAGGCGTGCAACCACATCGAGCAGCTGCTCGACAGGCGTATCCCATAGCAGGCTCAGGGCCGCCAGATCGACGTCGGGCGGCACCAGCGCTTCCCAGTTCTTGTCGAACCGGAAATCGATGAGCACCCGCTCTCGCACCAGGCCGCGCACGCCCGCGGCGACTATCTCCAGGCCGAGGGGCGGGAACATGCGATCGTAGCGTGCGCCATGACCACGATCCGGGTAGATGAAACAAATGGATGCAAACTTGCTCATGAACGCTGCCCGGAGCCTGCCTCAACCCGTCCCGGCCTGAAAGCTCGGCATCATAGGCCTCCCTTCGAGGCATTTCCAGACAGGTTTTCAACCAAGGGGCGGTCAAGCCACGGGCCTGCCGGCAAGACGTGTGTCGGTATGCCGGGATGCGTGGTTGGGCGGCCGGCAAAATGTCAGAGCCGCCTTCGCGAACTGCGGCCCATTGGCGTGAAATGGCGGCGGGTCCGGCTACACTGGTGATAATGTTGAGCTCACCACGTACCAGCTTGCGGTTGGTCTATTTGCGCCTGGCAGTCAACGACTGGGCGTTACGCATACGGTACTGGTGGCTGCTGCAGGACAAGCGCCGACTGCTCCTCCCCCTGCTGCTTGGCCTCATTCCCGGGCTGCTCGTCGTCGCCATCTGGCAGTCCTGGGAATCCACACCACCGTCGGCTGAAACGCGGGAGATGTCGGCTGGGGCCGAGCATCGGGCCCGGGAGATGCGCTGCCTCGCCCTCAACATCTACCATGAAGCCCGCGGTGAGCCGAAGGCAGGCCAGTACGCCGTGGCTGAGGTCACCATGAATCGAGTCGCTTCCAGCAGGTTTCCCGACACGGTCTGCGAGGTCGTGCACGAAAAGCGGTGGGACAGGATCCGCAAGCGTTACGTGGGGGCCTTCTCCTGGACAGAGATCGATTCCGTGTCGACGTCCGACGACAAGGCATGGGCAAGGTCAGTGAACATCGCCGAAGAGACCTTTCAGCAGGGCGTCGAGCCACGGGTGGCTGGCGCCCTTTTCTACCACGCCAGACACATCAGGCCGAGTTGGGCGAGAAAGAAGATCCGCGTCGGCCGAGTCGGACGCCATATCTTCTACAAATAGCTAATACAATTTCAATACACGGGTTGATAGTGGCGACGCGTGGCAGAAACATCGAGGCGTGCACGATGCCCTCGAGACTTGCTTTCTACCATGCTTAACAGGCCATACATCATCGACGTGGAAGCCTCGGGCTTCGGCGCGTGGAGCTATCCGATAGAAGTCGGGGTCGCCATGCGGGACAACGAGAAATACTGCGCCCTGATATCACCGGCTCCCGAATGGACCTACTGGGACAAAAAGGCGGAAGAACTCCACCGCGTAAGGCGGGACGTTCTGGAGGCGCATGGCAAGCCCAGGCATGTGGTAACCGAAGATCTCAACGGCCTGCTGGAAGGAAAAACGGTTTACAGTGACGGCTGGGTCGTGGACAAACCCTGGCTGACGACTCTGTTTTTTTCGGCCGGCAAACCCATGAAGTTCCAGATCAGTCCGCTGGAGCTGATTCTGTCGGAGCCACAGATGGCGCAATGGCACAAGGTCAAGGACCAAGTGGTCGATGAGCTCAAGGTCACACGCCATCGCGCAAGCTACGACGCCTGGGTGATCCAGGAAACCTACCGGCGAACCCTGGCTGGGGCGGTGACCTGAGCAACCACCTCGCTGGGGACTGGGTCCGAACCGGTCTGCCTTCGTTTACTAAACCCGCTGGTATGGCGGCTATCCCGACGGCCGCCAGGGAAAGCTGGCGCGGCCGTTGACGCCTGCCTGGAATCGAACTGTCAACCGGCTGTAAGGACCGGTGCGATAAGGTCTTCGGTGAAGGAATCGCGCAGCCGCGCGCGGCGGTATGCCACGGCACCTGCATCGAACCACCCGAGTGGCATGCAAAGGACTCAAGAAGCGACCGACGTTCGCCGATGGAACACTGACAACGTCGACAAGGAGTATTCCGTGAACACCGAAACGATGGATCGACGGTGGATCATCCTCGGAGCCATTCTGATCCAGCTTTGCCTGGGTGCCATCTACGCTTGGTCCGTGTTTACCGCGCCGCTCAAGGATGCCGGGTGGAGCGTCGCCGATACCCAGTACGTGTTCACCGCGGGCCTGGTGTCATTTGCCGTTGTCATGGTCCTTGCGGGCCGCATCATGCCGCGATTCGGTCCACGCAAGCTTGCCGTCGCGGGCGGTGTCGTGCTCGGCAGCGGTTACCTGCTGGCGAGCATG
>JASJBY010000214.1 GCA_030066245.1 Gammaproteobacteria bacterium | reverse complement strand
TTGGGTCGCTCTGGCAAAGCAGATTGGCCGATCGCCCGCAGAGGCATAGCTGTAGCTATGGCTCAAGGGGGATCGGTCAAGATGCAAAGCCAGAGTGGGCCAAGAACCGAATAGGACAGCCTGTTTACAAGGAAGACAGGCTCGGTGAAGCCAATGTGTTGAGTTTGCCAACATAATCTCCAATCCAAGGTCCGCCTGGTGAGAAATCCGGGCTAAAGGTCTGTCACAGAATTAAGCTGGTATCTGGCCCGGCCGGAATCCTTGCCAACCAAAACTCGTTGCATTTGCGTGACACGACGCCAGCTCCCGTGCAGCATCCGTAGGTCTCCGGTCCGCTCAGTAGAGATAGTAAACATTTGGCTCATTGCCGGTCTCGGGCATCAACGATTTGTATTTGCGAGAGGAAAGCAGCCGCGAGACCTGGCTCTTGGGATCGTCCAGAATACCGAAGTGCATGCAGTGGGTGGGGCAGGTGGAGACGCAGGCCGGATCCTGCCCCTGCTCGACCCGGTGGTGGCAAAAGGTACACTTGTCGATGTAGCCTTGGGGACGCATGATGAGGCGAGCGTCATAGGGACAGGCAGCTATGCACGCTTTGCAGCCGGTGCATTTTCCCGGGTCCACCAGCACGATATTGGTATCCTGCCAGTAGTGGCTGGCGCCGGTGGGGCAGGCGAACACACAGGTCGCGTGGGAGCAGTGGTTGCAGCGCTCGGAGCGAAACTCGGTGGTCAGGTTCGGGTAGGTGCCTCGGGTAGCCTCGACCACCCAATCTCTGTTCAACCCGATGGGCACCTTGTTCTCCGTCTGGCATGAGATGACACAGTCGCCGCACCCGATGCAGGTGACCGTGTCGATGACCATGGCGTAATGAATCATGTCAGGTGGTGTCCTTGACGAAGGTCACGAAGTTGGCGCGCATGCCGGTGCCTCCCATGATGGGATCGATCTTCACGTTGGTGATCAGGCTGGCATCGTCTGCTCCGCGGTTGTAAGCCAGGCGCAGCCGCCTGTCCGTGTGGCCGAATCCGTGGGCCATGAACACGGAGTCCGGCCGAATGCGCTCGGTGACACGCACCCGAATCCGATTGCTCACGACGCCGTCCTGATTCTTGAGCCGGACGTATTCCCCGTTCTTGATGTGCCAATCGCTGGCTGTAAGGGGGTTTATCCAGACGTTGTTCTCGGGCGACAGGGCAAAGAGCTGAGGGTTGTTGATGGTTCGCCCGAAAGTATGGGCGGGAATTCGTCCGTAGATGAGCCGGTAATGATTGGCGGGTGCCTGCTCCGGCGGCGTATACCGGGGCAAGGGATCGAAGCCCTGTTCGGCGAGTCGCGTGGAGTAGAGCTCGATCTTGCCCGTCGGGGTGCGGAACTTCCTGTCGGCGCCTTCCGTGAAATACATGGCTGTGCTGCGGGGAAAGCTCTTCACTCCGACCCGCTGCATCTCCTCCAGGGAGCTTCCCACCTGCTTCAGCTGCCAGTCGAGCACCTCCGTCAGATTGTTCCAGGGAAAGTACTCGTCCAGCCCCAGACGCTGACCGATTTGTTTGCTGATCCACCAGGCAGGCTTTGACTGGAACCTGGGCTCGAAGGCCGGCATGCGCAGAGCCAGGGACGGCTGGCGCTCGGGCGAGTTGCGGAGGTTATCGTAACGTTCCAGGTAAGTGCACTCGGGCAGGACCAGATCGGCGTATCCGGTGATGTCCGCGGGCAGAATGTCGATGGCGACGATGAAGTCCAGGTTCTCCGCCGCCTGCTCGAGCTTGGCGCGGATGTTGGGTATGGTGAGCGGCAGGTTGGTGCCGTACACGAACCATGCTTTGTAGTGGCTGTCCGGTCCGACGGAGGCGTCGATGACGGCGTTTGCCACCCCCATGGTCGCAAAGGGATATTTGCCCCGATTGGCTGCTTTCCAGTTGCTGGCTGCTTGCGGATACTTGGGCGTGGGGTACTTGGGCAGTCTCACCCGATCCTGGATGTAGAAGCCGCCCCGGCGTCCCCAGGAGCCCAGCAGGGCATTGACGATGGCAATGGCGCGGGACCGCTGCGTGTCGTCTCCGTACCAGGTGACGTGGCGACCGGGGTGAACCAGGCTTGCGGGCGCCTGGCGGGCCATCTCTCGGGCGGTCTCGCGAATGAGCTCAGGCTGTAATCCGGTCTCCAGGTATGCCCACTCGGGCGTGAACGGGTTCACGTGCCGAACCAGTTCCTCGAAGCCGTGGGCATGGCGCTGAATGTAGTCCCGGTCGTAAAGCTCCTCGCCGATCAGGACGTGCATCCAGGCCAGCAGAAGTGCAATGTCGGTGCCGGGCTTGATGGGCAGCCAGTACCTGGACTTGCTGGCCGCCACCGAGAAGCGGGGGTCCACCGTGATAATGGTGGCGCCCTTGGCGAGTGCTTGGGTGAAGGTCTGCACCTGCGAATTGTGCAGGTTCTCCCCCAGGTGAGAGCCGATCAGCACGATGCACCGCGAATGCTCCATGTCGGTACGGTCAGGGTTTCCCACGCCCTCGCCGTAGGTCAGCTGGAAGCCGACGTCGCGGGGTCCCCGGCACTGGGCAAACGAGGGCGCGGCGTAGGTGTCGGAGCCGAACGCTTTCATCAAGTGCTTGAAGTGGGCACCTCCGGAACCGTGGCTGAAAAGGGCGATTCGGTCCGCACCGTGTTCGGTCGCGACCTTCTTCATGCGCTCGGCAATGTAATCCAGCGCTTCATCCCAGGAGATGGCCTGGAAAGTCTGTCGGCCGTTCTTGGTGGTGCGCTTCAGAGGCGTCTTCAGGCGGTCCGGATCCATGTACGAGCCGAGACCGCCGCTTCCCCTTGTACACAAACGGCCGCCGCTGTGCAGATCCTGGGGGTTGCCCACGACTTTCCAGGGCTGGCCGTCTTCCTTGTACACCTGGCCCGCGCAACGCCAGAAGCAGATGTCACAGATGGTGGGAGTGGCCGTTACGTCGCCCGCGCCGGGAGCCTGTTGCTCGCTACAGCCGCTCAGCAACGCCGGCGCAACCGCCGCACCGGCGCCTGCGAAACTGGACAGCTTGATGAAGTCGCGCCGTTTCATAGGGCTCTAGTGGGGGAGATATGGGTAGTGCGTGGAAAGTTACACGTAACGGGCGGCAAATGGTAGCCGCTGCCCGCAGGAGATTGTAGGTCGGAGGTCGTAGGTGGAATGTCGGGGAAGTCAGCTTTAGCGTCTTCCCGGCATCACCTGCGTCCTGCGACCTCCGCCACCTGACCTGCCTGCTTTCCCTTACTCGAACTGGAAGCTGCCGTCCGGCTTGAACTTGAGCGTCTCGTTCAGGAAGGCGACTTGCTGATAGCCCTTGTTCTTGAGAGCCTCGTACGCCATTTCGGAACGGATGCCATTGGAGCAGTAGGTTACGACCTTGGTGTCCTTGGGGAGCTTGTCGAGATTGGCCTCGATAGCGTCCAGGGGGATGTGCAGAGCACCGGCGCCCTGGAGCGTGCCTTTCGATGCCTCTTTGTCGGTTCGAACGTCCAACAGTACGACGTTCTCTCGCGACTCCTCCAGTTTCACGAAGTCCTGGCGCGGTATGGCCCCCTTCTTGAGCTTGCGGACGTAGGCAATCTCGGTTCTTGCCGGGCCGGTCGCCGTGGGACGGCGCTGGGCTACCCACTGGGCGAAAGGCTCGTCGACGATGGCAACGGCCTTGTAGCCCCACTTCCGAAGCTCCTTGAAGGCGGTCAACACGTCAGCATCGTCCGGATGGTTGCCGTATACGAAAATGGGCGCGCGTTTGTCGGAGACGCCCGGGAGTCGGGCGGGCTTCTTCTCCTTGATGAACTTCCTGGTGAGCGCCTTGAACTCCGCTGCGGGCATGGCGACAGCGGTCTTAATGTGTTCCCGGGTGCTTTCGTCCAGGGGCCGTGCGTCGATGATGACGCTGTGCTCGTCAAGATTCCCGGCAACCCAGGTGGCGCTGGCATGGATCGGCAGTTTGGCCTTCTTCCAACCGGGCATGCCGGCCTGATAGCCCTTGACGTTGGTGTAGCCGGCCTTCATGGCGATCTCGACCGATTCCCGGGTGAAGGGACAGGTGGGACCGCCACAGTAAAAGACCAATAGCTGGGACTTGTCCGATGGCAGCATATCCATCTTCTTGGGCTGCTCCTTGGCGAATATGGAGATGGCCGTGGGAAGGTGTCCGGCGCCGAAACGCTTGCCGGGACGCGCGTCCACCAGCAGGTAAGGCTCCTTGCCTTTGATGATGGCTTTCATGGCCTTGGTGTCGATTTCCACCCCCGGCGGCAGGGCGAACACCACCTTCGTGATCTTGGTGGCCGGCTGGCCCGGCTCGAACTCGACCTCGAGCAAATCCTTGGTTCCGAGCTGCTTGATCCCCTCGGCATTGACGAACTGGGTATTCTTGTCGAAGCGCACAACGGCGGGTGGTTTTCCCTTCACGTCGAGCTGAATCGTGCTCGCCTTCTTGGAGATATACTTGACGCGACCTTTGACTGTATCCGCGTAAGCCGTCCCTGACAGGCTGAGGATTGCGATGAGCACGAGTGCTGTTAATCTGTTTATCACTTCGGATCTCCTGGTTTGTACCCTGATGCCTTCGCGGCGGGCGCAAGTGCTGGACTCTGGAACATGTGCGCGGATGCAGCAGACGGCCCGTCTTCGCCCCCGTGCGTTTCCCCGAAGCTCTGCGCCCAGTTCGCCTGAGTCGTCAGCGTGCCCCGGCAAAGGCCGCCTCCAGTATAACAGTCGCCGCAATTATGCGTATGAAACGTGAAGCAGTCTTCAGATCTCGGTCATGGGGGTTGCCGTCTATATTCAAGCGGTTCATCGTTCTGTGGCGTCTGCACGGCCTCGGGCGAATGCTGCTCTGCACCTCGCTCGCCGCCCTGTCTGTGGTCAGCGTGTCCGAGGCGGCAGCAGAGGTCAGTGGCGGGACCTGCACGGCCTGCCACACGGGAAAGACTGCAGGTTTCTCGGCGGGGCATGCGTTCGGCTCCGAGCGTTGCACGGTCTGCCACCAGGGTGATGCTGATGCCGCTGACAAGGTCTCGGCCCATCGCGGTCTGGTGGCCTTCCCAGGCAACCTCTCCAACGCCGGGCAGGTCTGCGGCCGGTGCCACGGCGAGCAGGTGGAGAACGTGGTCCATGGGCTCATGCACAGCGGGCACGGCATGGTGCAGACGACCCGCCGTGTTTTCGGCGAGGATACGGCCGCTGCCGGCGCCCTTACCAAGCTGGGCGACTCGCCGGCCGACACGCTGCTGCGGAAGCTTTGCGCCAGCTGTCACCTGGGGCACGACAAGGAACGACACGCGCTGAATCCGCTGAAAGACCGAGGCGGCGGCTGCCTCGCCTGCCACCTGAACGGCTATCCGGACCATGGGCACTCGGCCCTGACCGCGCGGGTTTCGGACCAGCGCTGTTTCGGCTGTCACTCACGCTCGGCACGCATCGCGTTGAGCTACGCGGGACTCGCCGAAGTGGACAAGCAGGGCGCAGCGGGCATCGCAGCGGACACTCTGCTTCGTCTGGCGGACGGTCGGATAGTGGCGAGGGAGGCCGCGGACATCCATCATCGGGCGGGCATGAGCTGCATCGACTGCCACACCGCGCGCGGACTCATGGGCTGGGCCAAGGGAGCCGAGTATCAGGAGCAGGCCGTCGATATCGCCTGCGTGGACTGCCATGCCAACAGGGCCGCACGGCTCCGTCTGGGAGACTGGCCTACGGATTTGGGCGGTCGTCTGGGGGCGGTGCCTTTCGAGACGCGTGCGGACCAGCCTTTTCTCGTGACGCAGCGTCTTGGCACGCCCCTATGGAACGTCGAGATAAGCGACGATTCGACGCAAGAAACATTCTTCCTGCATCCGAAAAACGGGGGCGCCCGACTCCGGATCCCGCAGCTCTCCGCCGCCTCCCACGCCCTCGCCGCTGAGCACCAGCGCCTGACCTGCAATGCTTGCCACGCTCAATGGGCACCCCAGTGCTACGGCTGTCATCTTCGCTACACGAGGAAGGGCCGACAATGGGATCACATGGAAAGGCGCGGAACCCCCGGCCGCTGGCATCAGAGGCGATGGGATGTCAGCCGCGGCCTGCCAACCCTTGGGGTGACGGCCGAGGGGCGGATATCGCCCTTCATTCCGGGCATGATTCTGACCGTGGAACATCCGGACTGGGGCGCGCCGAGGTTCCGGCGCTTCTTCGCCGCCACCGCACCGCATACGGTCGGACGCGCCCGTTCCTGCGCGTCCTGTCACCGTTCGCCGGTTGCGCTTGGCCTCGGACGAGGTCACCTGAGCCACTCAACAACGGACTGGTTGTTCGAGCCCGTAAGGAAACCCGCTCCAGACGGGCTGCCTGCCGACGCCTGGACTTCTCTTGGGGCAGAACGGCCGGGGGAGGGGACCCGGCCCGGCGAGCGTTCCTTCAACCAGGCAGAGATCCAGCGCATTCTTGGTGCGCCCGCGGCGTTGAAGTAAGCGGCGCGTCGATTTCCCTACATCTTGCGTGTTTCCGGGAAGGATGCGCACCTCCCGGACTTATCCGCGGACAGGTTTGTGCCGTTCAGATTTCTTGCCGGCGCGGCATTCCTGCGTGGGCTCCTCGGCCTGCCACTACTTAACCGGCGTCGCGGCTCTTGCTCTAGTGGTCTGTCACAGAGTTAAGCTGGTTTATGGCCCGGCCGGGGTTTCGGCGGGAATCGCGCAAGGCGACTGGTGGAGGCCCGTTGCAGACCCCGGAACAGGCGGCCAGGGTCGTCAGACCCAGCGGCGGTCGAGGGACGACCGCCCCGAGCGCCAGCACAGGGATGTGCTGTCGCGAGGCCCGGG
>JASJBY010000213.1 GCA_030066245.1 Gammaproteobacteria bacterium | reverse complement strand
GCGAACACGCCGGCTTTTTGAGCCGCCTCCGCTTTCTGCTGGGAACGTGCAGCAAATTCGTCCTGGGTTTCGCGGGAGAGTTTCCAGTGCTTGGCAATGTTCTCGGCGGTGATCCCCATATGACACTGGCCGAAGGCGCACCAGAGACCGTCACTGATCATGGTGTCCACCATGCCCGTGTCGCCCATTTTCACGCCGTCACGCATGTAGACGGAATGGGTGGCTTGGCTCATGCTCTCCTGGCCACCGGCGACGACGACGTTGCTATCTCCCAGGCGAATGGCCTGATGACCCAATGCCACCGCGCGCAGTCCGGAGCCGCACACCTGGTTGATGGTCATGGCCGTCTTCTCTTCCGGAATCTGTGCCGCAATCGCTGCCTGGCGTGCCGGATTCTGTCCCTGACCGGCCGTCAGCACCTGTCCCATGATGACATCGGAAACTTCTTCCGGCTGCACCTGCGCACGTAGCAGCGCCTCATGGATAGCCATGGAGCCCAGATCCGACGCCTTGAAGCTGCTCAAGGCGCCGCTCAAGTTGCCTATAGGGGTCCTGGCCGCGCCTACAATGACGGTCTCGTTCATATGTCCTCCTCCTCGTGGCCTTGGTGAGGCGGCCCTTCGGCAGACCTGGCGGACACCCGGGTGCCCCACCGCCCGTCTCGACGAGGGCGACAGCCGCCTCTCTCACAAAAGATAGACGTGCCGAGCGTTAGATATACTCCCGGCAGCAAGCTTCAGCAACGCTCGTCGAGCCACTTGCCGATAGCCGGTGGCACCTCCCGTTGAGCGCTGCCGCTGACGTAGATGCCGATGTGCCCGCCCTTGAACGCCAGTTCCGTGTAGTCATCTGTGTTCACGAAAGAGCCAAGCGGGATCGAGGCGTTGGGCGGCACCAGGTGGTCCTGCTTGGCGTAGATATTCAGCACCGGCATGCTGATGTTGCCGAGATCCACCCGCCGTCCGTCAAGCATCAACTCGCCCTTGATCAGCTTGTTACCCTGGTAGAAATCCTTCATGAACTGACGGAAGGCCTCCCCGGCCTGGTCGGGGCTGTCGAAGATCCACTTTTCCATGCGCATGAAGTTCTTGGCCTTCTTGGGATCGTCTAGCTGGTCGAGCATCTGCAGGTATTTCTGACCCATGAGGCGGTAAGGCTTGAGCTGCAGATAGGTCCAGTTGAGCAACTCGCCGGGCACGTTTCCCAGCGTATCCACAACCAAATCCACGTCGATGTGCTGGGACCAGTGGCTAAGCAGGTTATCCGGGGTCTTGAAGTCCACCGGCGTGACCATGGTGATCAGATTCCGGATTTTTTCGGCATGCAGGGAAGCGTAACAGAGACTGAACGTACCCCCCTGGCATATACCGAGGAGGTTGATGGCGTCCAGCCCGTGGTCCCGCCGGATGAAATCCACACACCGGTCCAGGTAACCGTTGATGTAATCGCCCAGGGTAAGAAAGCGGTCGGCGCGGTCCGGGTAGCCCCAGTCGATGAGATAGACGTCCTGCCCGGCCTCCAGCAGGCCCCTTATCATGGAGCGGTTTTCCTGCAGATCTGTCATGTAGGGGCGATTGACGAGCGCGTAGACCACGAGCACGGGCACGCTCTGGCGTCGGCTCGTATCCTCTGGCGCCCTGAACCGGTAGAGCACCAGTTTGTCTTCCCGATGCACCACGTCTTTCGGCGTGACTCCTGTCTCGATCTCATCCATGTGGTAGAGATTCTTGAGTCCGTCTCCGAGCTTGCGACTGATATCGAGCAGCTCCTGGGAAGCGCGTTCTGGGCTGATGTTAAATGGGATCATGATGGCTGTTTCCTCCTCCGTGCGGCGCCAGTGCTGACGACGGTCTTCTTTGCGGCTGTCTTCTTGGTCGCTCGCGCAGCCGCTCTGGAGCCGGCACTCAAGGCCTTCGGGGTCGTCGTCCTCGGAGCCCGCGACGCGCCGTTGGCCGCGACCTCGGACCGCAGCGCGCGGAGCTCTCGTCGCAGCTCCTGAAAGCGCGCCTGCACTGTATTGATCTCCTGCTGGGTCGGCATGTTGAGCATGCCCAGCACCTCGTCAACCATGGTCCGACCCTGCTTCTTCACCGCCATGAGGCAGTTCACCAGGCGACCGTGTGAACGGGCATAATCCTCGCTGAAGACCCTTTCCGCGTATGCCTCCTCCGCGGCATCGACCCAAAGGTCATAGAAACCCTGCAGGCTGGTGACGGTCTCGTTGCCAACTGTAAGCTCGTTGACCCTCGCCTGGAATCGCTCTACGGTCCCGGCCGCGATCTTCACGAACTCGGCGGCAAATTCCTGCTTGGCGTATTGGTAATCGATGAGCAGCTTGGTCAGCGTCTGGTATTGCTCCTGATGCTCTCGGGTGTAGCCCAAGCCAGGAACGGAGAGAAACCGATTCAGCTGCTCGCGCACAGGGTCGGCCTTCTCTCCGGTAGTGCCCAACTTGAAGGATTCGAGAAAATCGCCAGGCAACCCGGACATGACGGAAGCGGTCCGCTCCCAGGTGTCCATCGGCAGCTCCCAAAAGGCCACCATCTCGGGTAACGACTTTTCCGGACTGGTATTGCCCGGTATAACGGACGCTTGAAAGCTCTCCAGAGACTGGCGAAGCAGCTTCTGCCATTCCTCCATGGCGCGGGCGGCATCGGCGGTCCCGGAGGCAGCGCTGCGCCAGCTTTCCGTCAAGTGGAACAGGACCTTGCCCTGCTCGACCAGGTGTGAGTAGAACTCCTGGACCGGTGCGGGCGCGGCGGGGGACGCCGTCTGCCACCACCGCTCCAGCGCCTCGCTCCACGGGCTGAATGCAGCAGCTGGCGCGCTCTTCTCGGCTTTCCCGGCGCCACTCAGCGCCTGCCAGGCGTTCCAGTAGTTCTCCTGCGCGCGGAGCCAGTCTTCGGACCAAAAACCAAACGGATTGTCGGCCATCTCATAACCCCCTTCGGCGGTCATTGTCGGCAATATTAAGAGAGAGGCATGATGCTAGCAGCACATTTGTTGCGCCGCAACATCCGTCCTGCAGTAACGGCAGTGGCAGCCATTCTAGAGATGGCCGCGCTTCAAGGATAGGATTTCAAGCGGATGGCATGGAAACATGCGCGCCTGCGCGCCGTCCCGGGCGGGACGGGCGCCGAAAGGGACATGCAGGATGAACGCCGGGTCAATCCAGCCCGCATACCCCCGTCGGGCAGCAGGCGCCAGTGGTGCAGGCAGGCGCCGCGTCGCCAACGCCAGAACTGCTGATGAACTGCCCGCCCGTAATGAGACGGTTGACCGGGCTGTCCACCGGCGTCTCCCCCGGCTCCACACCCGCGCGTGCGCACAGCTCGCCCCAGGTTTTGAGCACCTCGCTCATGGCGTGTTTCACTTCCACCACCTGGCCATTGGTTTCACAACGGTAATCGTAGGTCGGCATACCCAAACCCTCACGTGTCAATCTGAAATATTAGCAATGCCTTATATGTTACTCGCCCGTCTACGAAAAGCAAGCGCCTGTGGGTGTTAATAGGCTAGTAGAACAGGTTCAAGGCCACCAGCGTGACGATGAGGAAGAGCACGGTCATGACGCCACCGGCGCGCAGAAAATCCGCCACCCGGTAGCCGCCCGGTCCCATGATGAGGGCGTTGACCTGATGAGTTGGCAGAATGAACGAGTTTGAAGTGGCAATGGCGACCGTCAGGGCAAAGACAGCGGGGTCGGCGTCCACCCCCAGGGCAACGTTCACGGCCAATGGAACCAACAGCACGGTGGCGCCCACGTTCGACATGACCAAGGTGAAGAAAGTCGCCAGAACAGCCAGGGCCAACTGCACCACCCAGGAGGGGACGTCTCCCAGCATGGTGAGGGTGCCCTGGGCAATCCAGGCGGCGGTGCCGCTGGTTTCGACGGCTAGGCCGAGCGGAATCAGGCTCGCAAGCAGGAACACCGTCTTCCAGCTGACAGCCCGGTAGGACTCCTCCATGGAGAGCACACCGGAGAGAATCATGCCTACGGCCCCACTGAGCAGCGCCACGGACAGGCGCAGGTCCGAGAACAGCACCAGGGATAGGGCGAGGGCGAAAAACACGCTGGCGTGCACAACTTTCTGCGGGCGCAGCTCCTGGCGCGGATACTCGGTGGTGATGACGACGAGATCCGGGTTCTGCTCGAGGCGTGCCAGAGAACTCCAGGTGGTATGCACAACCAGGATGTCGCCCGCCTGGAGGGGCATGTCGCGGATCCCGTCCCCCTCGCGAAATGTTCTGTCGGCGCGGTGCAGGGCGATCATCGACGCCCCGTAGGTGCGGCGCATGGCCACGCCCCGACTGGTCTTTCCGACCAAGCGCGAGGCCGGCGGCACGACCAGCTCGGCAATTCCGGACCGGGCAGGCGACAGCGCCTCGCCGAAGGTCTCGAGCTCGAAGCGCGGCTCCAGTCCATACCGCTCTGCAAACTGCTGCAACGCCTCCTCTTTGCCGGTAACGCCGAGAACGCTGCCGGCCTCGATGCCCAGGTCCCGTGCCAGGGAACCCGCGCCTATCCAGAGCTCTCCGCCGAGGGCCAGGGCGACTACGCGGATCCCCGCACCGTGCTCCACGCCATCCAGCGTCTTGCCGACAATCTCGCTGTCGGCCGGCACCGGCACCTCATACAGGTGGCAGGCGAGCCCGTAGGTCTCGCGGAAGTAGGCCATCGTATCTTCGCCGCTGACTCCGTCCCTGGCCCGGGCCGGCAGCACGTAGCGGCCGGCCACGACGAAGTAGACGATTCCGGTCGCTAGCAGCAGCAGGCCCACCGGGGTTACCGAGAAAAGCGACCACGTCTGCATCTGCTGGCCAGGGTCGAGTGCCCGATTCGAGTTCAGGATAAGGTCGTTGAGCAGAATCAGTGGACTTGAACCCACCATCGTCACCGTGCCCCCGAGGATGGCACAGAAGCCCATGGGCATGAGCAGCCGTGACGTCGGCAGGCCCGTACGTGCGGCTATGCGGCTGATCACGGGCAGAAACAGCGCAGTGGCTCCGACGTTCTGCATGAAGCTGGAGAGAAGGCCTACGGTCGACGAGACAATCGGCGTTATGCGCTGCTCGGTGGACCCGCCGACGCGGAGGATGAACTCGGCCACGCGGTTCATGATGCCGGTTTTGTCCAAGCCGGCACCTATTACCATGACGGCGATGATGGACATGACGGCATTGCTGGAGAAGCCGTAAAAGAGGTTGGCCGTATCCACCAGACCCTGGGCCAGACCCATCAGCGGCGCCAGCAGGCTGGTCAGACCGAGCAGCACCATCACCGTGACGGCCGCCACGTCCACACCCACCACCTCAAAGGCGAACAGGTAGACGGTGAGATAAAGAAAAGCCATGACCCAGGCGATCTCGACGGAGGGCGCCCAGCGGCTGGTGAGCAGCGCCAGCGCGATGAACACGATCGCGGCCAGCCATGGCCGGAGAGAGGGACGCGCTCGCGGGAGCGCATCGGTATCGGCGGTCGAAGCAGCCATGGCGGGCATTCTATCCGATCAAGCCGCCAGGCCATGGGGGCGGTGGCGCAACGCCTGGCTGCGCCTGAGGCCGCGGACGCCGGAACCTCGAAATAAACGTGGATTGCCGATGCAGCGCCCCCCTGGCGGGCAGGCGACGCGCCTGTCAGCCGCTTAGTCGGGCACGGTCCTGTCTGCTGGTCGGCTTCGGCTTCAACGCCACGGGTGGGCTACATGCCGCCGTGCAGCGGCATTTCAGACGCTCGCCCGGAAACAGGCTGTAGCCTTCCCGATCTTCCAGATAGCTCAGCAAGTCCACGAGATACGTCTGCGCCCACGCCAGGCGTTCCCACCCAGCCACACCTTTCATGTTTTCAGCGCTGCGCAATGCCTCGAGGCTTTGCCGCACCGACTCGCTCTCGGACAGGGGGGGCGACTGCAGGTTAGACTTGAAGCGGTAGTAGGAGATGGTGTCGAGCTCACGTCCATGCTCGCCCTTCATGCTCTGCATGACCATCTTGCCCAGAGCTTTCTGCTCAGGAATGAAAAAATTAAACGGGCCGACGGGGCATTCGGGATTCGCTGTTGCGAAGGCGCGGCGCACCGCCGTGGCCAGACGGATCATTACCGGGTCCTGGGTGTACGGGCCATGCCGGCTCACGGCCGCGAGCCAGCCGAAGAGCCGCACGATGAGATACAGGGTCTCCTCGGCGTAGCTACCGTCCGGGTAGCGCTCCCGAAGAGACCGCAGGCCGTCCAGCTCCAGCAGTTTGTAAATGCGGCTCTGCAGATCCTCGCACGAGGACAGAAAAGGGTTGACGTACAACGCCGTCATCCTCTCCCGTTCCCTCTGGCGCTCGCGCTCGTGGTCGTGAGCCCATGTCCAGATGGCCCAAACGGCCGTCGCGAGAGGAATAAGCCACTGCATGGAAAAACTGCCGACGCGCCCTGATGCCGGGCTTAGTGAGCTTTAGATTTTGACGGAGAAACCGCCATTCCCCAGGCCGGAAGATAACCAACTGCACCCGGTGAGATCAAACGGGACTCTCAGCCCGGATTTCTCACCAGGCGGACCTCGGAGCGCAGATTATGTCGGCAAACTCAACACATGGGTCTCGCCGAGCCGGTCTTCTTTGCAACAGCCTGTCCTATTCGGTTCTTGGCCCACTCTGGCCTTGCATCTTGACCGATCCCCCTTCCATCCGCGCTTCGCGTTCCCGCTACGCTAGATGGTCCAGGGTTGCCCATCCATGGGCAACCCGTTCG
>JASJBY010000212.1 GCA_030066245.1 Gammaproteobacteria bacterium | reverse complement strand
TGTAGCCGATCTTCTCGCGCTCCTTGAAGCGGCGCAGCTGCTCCTTCTTGTCGATGGCGAGCCAGAACTTGACGACGATGATGCGACAAGGCTCGGTCATTGCTTAGGCTTCCCGGTCGCTTCCGCGAGCTTGTTGCCCCTGAAGCCGCATGCCAGCACTTTCAGGCTGAATCCATCTGGATAGCGGCCCATGAGGGTATCCACCACCCGCACGGCCAAGGCATGATGGAACGGCCGGGTCAATCCGAGTTGCTCCATGCGCTCGGCGGCGTAACGCGCCGTCTTGGCTTTGCGGATATCGGCGCACACGTCCGGCGGTGCGCCCGCCTCTCGGGCCAATTCCGCCACCAGGCCGGTTTGCACGGGCGCGCGCCCGGCGTGGGTAATGGTCTCGCCCTGGGCCATCTTGGTGAGCTTGCCCACCATGCCGCCGATTACCACATGGGGGATGCCTACCTTGACGACGGTATCCAGCGCATAGCGCAGAAAATCCCCCATCTGGACGAAACAGGCGGGCGCCAGATGGGGCAGCTCCCGCATGGCGAACTTCTCGGTACGCCCGCCGGTGGTGAGCACTACGGTGTCCTGTCCCTGGGCGGCCGCCACCTCGATGCCCTGAATCACGCTGGCCCGGAATGAGGCGGTGGAATAGGGTCGGACGATGCCGGTGGTGCCGAGGATGGAGATCCCGCCGAGGATGCCCAGTCGGGGGTTCATGGTTTTCTTCGCCATCGTCTCACCCAGCGGCACGGATATGGTGACTTCAAGCCCCTTGTGCTTCAACAGCGGCTCCATCCCGGCGCGCACATTCTCCTCGATGTTTCGCCTCGGGACTGGGTTGATGGCTGGGCCGCCGACCTCGAGCCCCAGACCCGGCAGCGTCACGGTCCCGACGCCGGAGCCGCCCTTGAGCACTACCCGGCCCGGGGCTTCGGGAAGCAGGCACACGTCGGCGGTAAGGTGCGCGCCGTCGGTGCAATCCGGGTCGTCGCCCGCGTCCTTGATCACCACGGCATGGGCATAGATGCCGTCGCGGCGCCCGTCGGTCACGGCGAATGTCACTCGCTGCCCGTTGGGCAGCAGGCATTCGATGCTGTCGGGTACCCGGCCGCTGAGCAGACCCGTGGCAGCCGCCCGGGCCGCCGCGGCGGCGCAGGCACCGGTGGTGAAGCCCGTGCGATTGCCCCTCCTTCTTGTCTTTCTCTTCACGGCACTTGTGTCCCCGTGCGGCCAAGCCCGTATCTCTCAGCAGCGGCAGCAAGGAGGACGCTGAGATGCTTGCATTTCGGCGTCTGTCATAGGTTTTCGATGAGGAACGCAGGCTAACGGGGCTGCCGTGCTTCGGCCAACGCCAGTAGCGCATGTAACACCGCCACCACCAGGGTGGAGCCGCCCTTGCGGCCGTCGGTGATGATCCACGGCACGTCAGCGACCTCGGCCAACGCGGTCTTGGATTCGGCTGCCGAGACGAAGCCCACCGGCATGCCGATGGTCAACGCCGGCCGCAGACTCTCTTCCCTGACTTGCCGGACGACTTCCAGCAGGGCGGTCGGCGCATTGCCCACGGCAACGATGGCGCCGTTCAACAAACCCTGCGCGCGCGCCTTGCGCATGGCCTGCACGGCACGGGTGGTCTTTTCGCTATGCGCCTTGGCGATTACCTCTTCGTCGCGAATAAACTGATGCATCCGAACGCCAAAATGCGACAAGCGCGGTCGCGACACGCCGACGCATATCATCTCCACATCTGCCACCACGGGCTTGCCGGCAAGGATGGCGGCGGTGCCTGCGCTGACGGCCTGGGGATGAAACTGCGTCAGGCCGTTGAATTCGAAGTCCCCGGTGGCGTGGATCATGCGTCGAACCAGCGACCACTGTTCCGCGGTATACGCAACGTGCGGTCCCGCTTCGCGGTCGATGATGGCAAAGGAGTCCTGCTCGATCTGCCGGCCGGCCTGGGTGATCTGCTCAGTCACGGTGGTGTTCATGTTAGGCCGGTCTCCGTAGGGTGGTTACGGCGTATAGAGTCGCCTAAGCCTTCCGCTTTGGCTTCGTGCCGCGGCGGAATCGGTGGCTGAAATCGGCGGCATAGAGTTTGGATTTTTTAAGCTCCGGCCAACGGCGGGCGCCCAGGACGGGACTTACGATGATCATGGCCTGGCTCTTGATCTTCTCGTCGCGGCACTTGTCCCGAATATCGGTTAGTGTTCCGCGAACGATCTTTTCCTGGTTTGGCCAGCTTGCCTTTTGCACCACCAGCACAGGTGCGTCTTCACGCCATCCCGCAGCCAAGAGCTCGCTTTGCACCTTGCTCAGCAGGGTGATGGACAGGAACAGACACAAGGTACAGTGGTGCGTTCCCAGCTCTGCCAGCGATTCACCGTCCGGCATTGGGGTCCGCCCCTCCACGCGGGTGAGGATGACGGTCTGGGTCACCTCCGGCAGAGTCAGGCTCTCCACTGCGCTGCCGGCCGCAGCCATGGCCGACGATACACCGGGCACCACCTCGATGCCGATGCCGTCGGCGTCCAGGGGCTGCACCATCTCAACGAGTGCGCCGTACAGAGTAGGGTCGCCCGTCTGCAGCCGCACCACGGTATCGTGCACCCGAGCCTTTTGGAGCAGCCAAGTGTTGATCGCTTCCAGGGTCATGTCTTTGGAATCGGCGATTTCGCAGCCCGCCGGAGCCCAGCGCATGGTGGCTTCCGACACCAGCGAACCGGCGTAGAGTATTGCGCCGGCGCGGCCGATGAGATCCCGGCCCTTGACCGTGATCAGCTCGGGATCACCCGGCCCGGCACCGACGAACCACACCTTGCCCACGCTAATCCGTCTCCCGCAGCGGTCTCACGAAAAGGCCGGGCTTTGAGTCTCGACAGGCACGGCGTTCTCCTAGAAACCTCGTGTGTGCGATGGCAATGGTCACGCTGCGAACAACTGCCCTGCGGCGCTGGGGTTCGACGGTAAGTAAAGATGCACGTAACAGGCGTGCATGCGTCCGTCGCGGTACACCGGCTCGCCGCGCTGGCCGGGACGGGCACTCTCGCTCCAGGCGATGGGTGCAAGCGGGCACTCCACCCGCGAGTAATGAAAGGTGTGACCGCGCAGCGCACCCTCAGGCAGCTTGATGCCGTGCAGTCCCAGGTTGGCAAGTTTGTCCTGCATGGCGGCGTGTCCTGGCAGCAAGCCCACCATGTCGGCGCAGCGGCCCTGCACGTCGGTGAGCGATTCCAGCAAGTAGAGCATGCCGCCGCACTCGGCGACAATGGGTTTGCCGGCGGCGTGATGGTCACGGATAGCGGCTTTCATCGCCTCATTGGCACCCAGCCGCTGGAGGTGCAGCTCCGGATAGCCCCCGGGCAAGTAGATGGCGTCGGCCTCGGGCAGAGCCTTGTCGTTCAGAGGAGAGAAGTACACCACCTCGGCGCCCAGGCCGCTCAGCAGATCGAGATTGGCGCGATACAGAAACGCAAACGCCGCATCGTGCGCCACGCCGATGCGAACCTTCGCCAGGCGCTTCGGGTGCTGCGTTGATGCCGTCGGGCCGAAGCTGACCGGCTGCGGCAAGGCACTGTTCACGCCGATTAGCGCATCCGCAGCCCGGGCGATGCGGGCGTCGAGATCGCCGATCTCGGCCGCTTGCACCAGACCGAGGTGACGTGCCGGCAGGGCGATGTCCGCATCCCGCGCCAGCCAGCCTAAAGAGGTAATTCCGGGCGGAAGGCTCTCGGCCAGGATCTGGTAATGACGCTCGCCCGCAACGCGGTTGGCAAAGACTCCGGCAAAGGGCAGTCCGGGGCGGTAGCTGGCCAGCCCGTGGGCTACGGCGCCGAAGGTCTGGGCCATGGCCGCCCCGTCGATAACGGCCAGCACCGGGACGCCGAACTGGGCCGCAAGTTCGGCGCTTGAGCGTTCCCCGTCGAACAGGCCCATCACGCCCTCGATGAGGATCAGATCGGCCTCGGCCGCCGCTTCGTATAAGAGCTGGCGGCAGTGCTCTTCGCCGCCCATCCACAAGTCGAGCTGGTATACCGGGGCACCGGAGGCCTGCTCCAGTATCATCGGGTCGAGGAAGTCGGGACCCGTCTTGAACACCCGCACCCGCCAGCCGAGCCGGCGGTAATAGCGGGCGAGGGCCGCCGTGACCGTAGTCTTGCCCTGATGGGAAGCCGGTGCAGCAACGAACAGGGCGGGACAGGGCTTCAAAGATCAATCCCCCTCTGGGCGCGTATTCCCGCGCGGAAAGCGTGTTTAATGTCGCGCAGCTCGGTGACGGTGTCGGCTGCATCGCAGAGCGCCGTCGGCGCGCCGCGTCCGGTGATCACCACGTGCTGCATCGATGGGCGGCTACTCAGGTCGGTCAGCACGGTGTCCAGTTCCAGCCACCCGTGCCTCAACGGATAAGTGAGTTCATCGAGCACGATCAGACCAAGCGACGGATCGTGCAGCATCTCCCGCGCGACGGCCCAGGCGCGTCGCCCTGTCTCGGTATCGCGCGATAGGTCTTGCGTTTTCCAGGTGAAGCCCTCGCCGAGTACGTGCCAAACGACTGCGGGCTGACGACGGAAGAAGATTTCCTCGCCGGTATCGCTGCGCCCTTTGACAAACTGCGCCACACCGATCCGCATGCCGTGGCCCAGGGCCCGCGCCATCATGCCGAAGGCCGAGCTCGACTTGCCTTTGCCGTTACCGGTGAGCACCAGAAGCAGCCCCTGGTCCTGGTCCGCGCGGGCAATGGCGGCGTCGACAACCGCCTTCTTGCGCTGCATGCGGCCCCGGTGGCGCTGTTCTCGAGTTGTCCCCATGCTTCTTACCGGGCTGCGGATTCGAGTTAGCCGAACGCACGAGCCGCCAGCAGCATCGCGGCGACAAAGATGCAAGGGCCCAGTGACCTAAGCCTCACCAACACCAGCGGCCCAGCAGAAAAAGCGTTTGTTCACGGTGATCGCTCCGGCGCGCTCACCCGCGCGCGAATCGGTGGCACTCGGGCGTTTGCGGGGTAGACAAGGTTAAGCGGGAGAAGCGAAAACAGCTGTCAGCCAGCATCGCCCTCCGCAATGCAACTATTTGTTTCAGGCCGGTCTCCCGGCTTACGAGCGGGGAACTCCCGGGTCTGAGCCTTCCCGTGCGATAGCACAGCAGCTTGATGCGGTCCCGTTCGCTCGCTTACCGTTGCGGGGGCAGCGCCGGCTTCGTTCTTTTCCTGTACAGGCCAGAACCACACCGGCTTCCCGTTTCATCCTCAAGGGCGACGGCCTCTGGGACACCTGAAACAGGAGGTTGGACTCTAATTGCTAGTCGGATGAGGTGTCAAGAAATCGGCTGTTGTTGTGTAGGGTAGGGAAGAACCATGGAAATCGCCTGTCTTGATCTGGAGGGCGTGCTCGTCCCAGAAATCTGGGTCAACGTTGCCGAGCGAACCAGCATAGACGGGTTGCATGCCACCACGCGCACCGTGCCCGACTATGAGCGGCTGATGCGCCAGCGACTACGCCTGCTGGAGCAACATGGCGTTCGTCTGTCGCAGATCCAGGAGGTAATAGCCGGGATGGAGCCGCTGGAGGGAGCCATCGGCTTTCTCCAGTGGCTACGTGAACGATTCCAGGTGGTCATCCTCTCTGATACTTTCTACCAGTTCGCAGCGCCGCTGATGCGGCAGCTAGGCTGGCCCGCCCTGCTGTGTCACCACCTCGAGGTGGATAGCGACCGCATCGTGAACTACCGGCTTCGCCAGCCCGCGGCCAAGAGTCGCGCCGTAGCGGCGTTCTCACGGCTCGGCTTCCGGGTGATCGCCGCCGGCGACTCCTACAACGACATTCGGATGCTCCAGGTTGCTGACGCGGGCATCCTGTTTCGACCGCCGGCCAACGTGCAGCGGGAGTTCCCTCAGTACCCAGTCGCCACAGATTATAGACAGCTGAGGGAGGCCTTTGCCCAGGCCAGCCAACGGGCGCTCTAGGCAGTTCGTGGATCGCAAACGCCTGCGGCTTCACGTTCTCCCACAGCGGCTTGTGCTCTACTCGGGTCGATGAGCTGTTCAGGACACGACGAGGCGACCGAGCTACAACCACGGCGTCCACGCGCGACTTGCGGCGGCCAAAAGCCTAAAAAGAAGTGTCACCCAAAACCGTATTTTCCGCTCCCGTTGCGCTCGCAGGTCTGCGGCGTTTCGAGCGTCTGAGTGCAGTTCCCCTCGTTTCCCGCGCCGGCCCGAGTTGACATCCCCACTGCCGTGAGATTCAATATCCAGCCAACATCCGGTGTCCCTATGGGCGGTCGCCCTCAGGGATGAAACGGGAAGTCGGTGCGCTTACGAGCAAGGCCGACGCTGCCCCCGCAACGGTAAGCGAACAGGCAGAGCCATTGGCCACTGGGGTTCCTCCATCAGGCTAAGGTGCTCTGATGGAACTTATTCGCAAGCCCGGAGACCGGCCTGATGTTGTCTTTCTCACAAGCCCGTATCGCGGAGGGCGACAGGGGCATTCGGCGACATGGCGTCCTGCCATCATCTTGGACGTTGCTCTCTTGCTTCCTCCGCACCTGCAGCCGTCAACGGGCACGGCCATTGTGTTGCCAATATGCCTTGAAAGACGGAGGAAGGCGAGATGTCCACCACCGCAGCAACGACGAAACAGCGTGAGCATACCCTAGAACAGAATCTGTGGGCCGCTTTGTCGGCCGCCCTGCTAGGTTTGGTAATCCTCTACGGGGTGGGTTTTGCGCCCTTGCAGGCACACAACGCGGCACACGATGCCCGGCACTCCGCCGCTTTCCCCTGCCATTGACACAAGGGTACTTGGCCAAATGTTCAGGAGTATCGTTTTCGCGTCCTGTTTGGTCGGTCTTTTGACCGGCTTCGTAGTCACCGGACTGCAGCTCGTTGTGACAGTGCCCGTCATCCACGAAGCCGAAACCTACGAAGGTGACGACCATACCCATGAACAGCAGACCGGCGCGGGCGAGGAAACGGCGGCGGAGTCTGGTGGTGTTTTCGCTGGGCTGTACAGGAGCCTCCATGCCTTCCAACACGCCGAGTCGGAATGGGAACCAAAGGACGGCTGGCAACGCAGCGCATACACGCTCGTTGCAAACATTCTCACCGCGATAGCGTTCAGCCTGTTGCTGCTAGCTGCGTTCTCGCTACGCCCGGGCATTCAGTGGACCGAGGGATTGCTTTGGGGGACCGGGGGTTATGCCACCTTTTTCGTCCTCCCCGCCCTAGGGCTGCCCCCTGAGATTCCGGGCAGCTTCGCCGCAGATCTCGTGCCGAGGCAGGGCTGGTGGCTGTTGACGGTTTCTTGCTCGGGGGCTGGGCTGGCGTTAATCATCTTGAAAAGGCAGTGGGCCTGGAAGATCGCCGGTGCCATTCTTGTGCTGGCGCCTCATCTCATCGGGGCACCCCAGCCGGGGATACACGGCGGCACTGCGCCGGCGCACTTGGCGGAGGCCTTTATTTGGCGTACGGCATTCGTCAACGCCATCTTTTGGCTTCTTCTGGGGGGCACGGGTGCCTGGACGTCGAACAAACTCATTCACCGAACGAATCCGTCGGAAACAACCGAGCCATCGGCAGTGAGCCGTTAAGCAGTCCGCGTGAGCGACAAGGAAAAAACGGTCGTAGTCCTGGTCGCGGTCGCCGTGTTTCTTGGCGGATACCTACTTGGCAATCAGCGGCGGGTCAATGCCTCCGAGGCTGTAATCGCGACGTTACAGCGGGACACACACGACCACAAGCACGGGACGATCGACGTCTCGGCTGACACCGCTATTCCGCGGGTCGACCTTGTGATTCATGAGGACGCCATGTCGGGAAGAAACCTGGAGATCATCACCGAGAACTTCCGTTTCGCACCAGAGCATGCGAGCTCGGACCATGTGGCGGGTGAAGGTCACGCGCACCTCTATATCGATGGAAAGAAGATCGCCCGGATTTACGGGCGCTGGTTTCACATGGCTGATCCCGCCCCCGGGACCTACTCGATTCGTGTAACGCTCAACTCGAACTCGCACCAGGACTTCGCGGTTGGTGGCGAGGTCATTGAAGACATAGAGATGCTCACTGTTCCCGAACGGTGACCTCGCGGACTTGGTCACCCGGGCCTTCGGAGCCTGAAATGCGGGATTCAACGATGCCGAAGCAGTCGGTATGACCCCTTCACGGAGGTTCGCTGGGTTGCTTAAAGACTGCCCGGAGCAGCTTCTCAAGCTGTTGCGCGCCCCTGGCCCATACTTCGGATTCATCAACATCAGCGACCTGTAATCGTCGACGCGCAACAATGTCGACCCGACGAATTTGCCGGAGAATGAACCCAGCGCAATTCCCAAAGGCCCGAGACGAATGACGAACGAAGCGGTATTGCTGGTCGCCCATGGCGCACGGGATCCGGGCAACGACGGTAACCGAGAGGTGGAGGAGTTGGCTGGTGTCTGGCGCGGCCGGCATCCCGAGGTCGACATCCAGGTATGCTGGATCGAGCACGCGCCCATGCTGCTGGAGCAAGGCATGGAGAAGGCGGCTTCGAGCTTGGGCGATACGGGTGGCCGGCTGCTCGTGCTGCCTCTGATCCTGAATGCAGCTAGCCATGTGAAAAGCGACATTCCCCAAGCTATCGCAAAGGCGCGTGCGCGACATCCGGATGTCGAATTTCGTTATGGCCATCACCTGGGTGTGACCGACCAGCTGTTGAAGGCTCTGCGCCACCGGCTACACCAGACCATGGTCGAGTTGGTCATGCCGGACCCACGTACTACTGGCGTCGTGGTGTTGGCGCGGGGAGCATCGGACATCGAGGCCACCGGCGAAGTCGCAAAGATGGCCCACTGGCTCTACGAGACCACCGAGCATGAGCTGGTGCTGCCGGCCTTTACCGATATCTGTTTTCCGCGCCTGGAGCAGGTGGTGCAGCGATTGGATACACTCGGTGCGAGCCAAATTATCATCTTGCCCTACTATCTCTTTACCGGCCGGCTGATCAAGCGCATCAAACGGCGGGTGGAACGCCTCACGAGACAATACCCCAACCGTGTGGTTGCGCAGGCGGCTTACATCGGCGTTCACGAGCAGCTTCTCGACCTGCTCGACCTGCGGCTTGAACAATGCCGCGATGGCAGCGCCCTTCTCCCATGCGACGGCTGCTCCCTGGCTGCGGCGGCCTCACCAAGCCTGGCGATGGCGCCGACGACGGGTGGCGCGTAGGACGACCGCGACGCCGATGTCAGGCTGTGCTGTGTAGTTCCGAAATTCTCTCAAACTCGGCAAAAACCCGACCCTGACGCCTAGAGGTAGTTTCGGACGAATCGCGCCAGGCCTATCCACTCCTGGCCCGTCGCCGAGGACAGGACTAGAATCGCACCATGGGCCACCGACTCACAAAGATATACACGCGCAGCGGCGACAAGGGGGAGACTGGTCTGGCCGATGGCACCCGCGTTTCCAAGGACAGCCTGCGCATCGAGGTGATCGGAGAGGTCGATGAGCTGAATAGCCACATCGGCGTGATCATGTCTCATCCCATCCCGGAGAACGTGGCCGCATGTCTGGAGGAGATCCAGCAGGATCTGTTTCACATCGGGGGCGAGCTGGCCACGCCGGGACGCAGGTCGGTGACTTCCGAGGACGTCTCTGCGCTGGAAGAGATTCTGGACGGCTTCAACCGCAGGTTGCCGCCCTTGAAAGAGTTCGTGCTGCCCGGAGGAGGGCCTGCGGCGTCAGCGTGTCACGTGGCGCGTGCGGTCTGTCGGCGCGCGGAGCGCCGCTTGGTAACCCTAGCCAAGGGCGAGGCGGTGAGCGCCGAGCTTCTGCGTTACGTGAACCGGCTCTCGGACCTGCTCTTCGTGCTGGCCCGGGTGCTGGTCTGGCAGGAGGGCGGAGCCGAGGTCCTTTGGGACTCGGATCGGGGCGGAACAGACTGATTCGCCGGTGTTTATTGGGGTTGGGCATTCGGTTATCCTAGATAGTGTCCATCCAGAAATCCGGTCTTCTGTTGGGCACGGCGCTTTCGCGCCTTTGCCCAACCTACGGTAAGGTACTGTTTCTCG
>JASJBY010000211.1 GCA_030066245.1 Gammaproteobacteria bacterium | reverse complement strand
TGAGATGCTCGATGGCCGCGTTCTCGTGTTTGAGCTGCTCCTCGAACAGGGAGAACATGACCACGGCCGCGGCGCCAGCGTCCTCCATGCGCTTGATGTTGTCCAGATCCTCCGACAGGGGCGATGCGGATGCGACGATAGGGTGTTTCAGGCTCAGCCCCATGAAGGTCGTCTGCAAATCCATGCTCGTCTCTCCTTGGTTCAGTTCACCCGGCCGGGTGTCGCCGGCACGTCCGGATGAATGTCCTCCGCCCCTGCATGGGGGCCCTGGTAACCGGCTCGCTCGTACAAGCGCCATTTCTGGTCCACGTGCTCTTGGGCCAGCCGCAGCAGTTCGTCGGCTTCTGCCGGATTCGTGCGGGCCAGCATCTTGTAGCGAAGCTCGTTGTGTGCGTACTCCTTCAAGCTTATCCGCGGTCGCTGGGAGTCCAGCACGAACGGGTTCTCGCCTGACTTTCGCACTTCGGGATTGTAGCGAATGAGCGGCCAGTAGCCGCTGTCTACTGCGGCGTGCTGCTGGCGCATGCCGTGCTGCATGTTGATGCCGTGCGCGATGCAGTGGCTATAGGCCAGGATCAGGGAAGGGCCCGGGTAGGCCTCGGCCTCTCGGAACGCCTGCAGGGTTTGTTGGGGGTTGGCGCCCATGGCAACCTGGGCCACGTAGACGTTCCCGTAGGAGATGGCCTGCAGGGCGAGATCCTTTTTTGCGACGTGCTTGCCGCCGGTGGCGAACTTGGCCACCGCAGCAAGCGGAGTGGCTTTGGACATTTGCCCGCCCGTGTTCGAATAGACCTCCGTGTCCAGCACCAGCACGTTCACGTCGCGACCGCTCGAGAGCACGTGGTCCAGGCCGGCGGCGCCGATGTCGTAGGCCCAGCCATCACCGCCGACAATCCACACGCTGCGTCGCACCAGATGGTCCACGACGGACATCAGGTGCTTGGCTTCGTCAGACTCGAGTGCGCCGAGCCGCTCTTTCAGAATGGCCACTCGCTCCCGCTGGGCGTGTATCTCCGTCCCGCTGATCTGCGGTGCGGACAGAACCTCGTTGACGAAGGTCTCCCCCATCTCCGGTGCCATCCGGCGCAGCAGGTCCCGGGCCATGTCCAGGTGTTTGTCGGCACTCAAGCGGAAGCCGAAGCCGAACTCCGCATTGTCCTCGAACAGTGAATTTGACCAGGCCGGCCCACGGCCCGCTTCGTTTTGGCTCCATGGAG
Organism: Gammaproteobacteria bacterium; assembly: GCA_030066245.1. Taxonomy (GTDB): domain Bacteria; phylum Pseudomonadota; class Gammaproteobacteria; order JAABTG01; family JAABTG01; genus JASJBY01. The sequence continues at coordinate 8,871 of JASJBY010000211.1, read as the reverse complement.
TGGTTGGCAGGTTGCCCCCGTAGATGGAGGAGCAGCCGGTGGCGTTGGCAACAATCAGCCTTTCTCCGAAGAGTTGGCTGAGCAGTTTCACGTACGGCGTTTCGCCGCATCCTGCGCAGGAGCCTGGAAACTCGAATAGGGGTTGCAGAAACTGGACGCCGCGCACTGTGGAGAAGTCCACCCGCTGTCTTTCCACGTAGGGTATGCGCTCGAAGAACGCCAGGTGTTTTCTCTCTTCTTCCAGAATCGGTGCCTTCGGCTTCATGTTGATGGCTTTAACGCCGGTATGTACTTTGCTGCGGGCAGGACACGCCTCAACGCAGAGGCCGCAGCCGGTGCAGTCCTCCAGGTAAACCTGAAGGGTGTAGCGGGTGTCGGGTAAACCGCGCGCATCGATCGGCGCAGACTTGAAGCCGGCGGGGGCCTGGCGCAGGGTTGCCCGGTCGTAGAACTTGGCGCGAATGACGCTGTGGGGGCAGACGAAGCTGCAGTTGCCGCACTGGATGCAGATATCCGGCTCCCAGGCGGGCACGAACATGGAGATATTACGCTTCTCCCATTGGGTCGTTCCGGTGGGATAGGTGCCGTCAACCGGCAGCATGCTGACCGGCAGCTGGTCGCCCTTGCCTGCCAACATCATGCCTGTCACATCACGCACGAAGTCCGGCGCTGACGGTGGCACCGGCGGCAGGAGCTCGTGCTCGCTGGTGACCTCCCCGGGGATCTCCACCTGGTGCAGGTTGGCGAGCGTCTGGTCCACGGCCTCGAAGTTCTTCCGCACCACGTCCTCGCCCTTCTTCCCGTACGTTTTCTGTATGGTCTCCTTGATGCGGGCTATGGCCTCCTCCCTGGGAAGCACGCCGGAGAGGGCGAAGAAACAGGTCTGCATCACCGTGTTGATGCGCCCGCCCATGCCGCTCTCGCGGGCCACTCGGTAGGCGTCGATGACATGGACCGATACACGCTTATCGACGATGTGCTGCTGACAGACGCGCGGCAGCTGATCCCATACTTTTTCGGGGCCGTGGGGGCTGTTGAGCAGGAACGTGCAGCCCGGCGCCGCATGCTCGAGCACGTCATACTTCTCCAGGAAGCTGAACTGATGACAGCCGATGAAGTTGGCCGACTGCACCAGGTAGCTCGAGCGGATCGGATCAGGGCCGAAGCGCAAATGGGAGACCGTCTGAGAACCGGATTTCTTGGAATCGTAGACAAAGTAACCCTGGGCGTGAAAGCGGGGATCCTCACCGATAATCTTGATGCTGTTCTTATTGGCTCCCACCGTGCCGTCGGCGCCGAGGCCGAAGAAGATCGACCGGACCACGTTGTCCTTCTCGATGATGAACGACGGGTCATAGTCCAGGCTGTTATGGGTGACGTCGTCGCGGATGCCAACAGTGAAGTGATTCTTCGGGTTCTTCTTGGCGGTTTCGTCAAGAATGGCTTTCACCATGGCGGGCGTGAACTCTTTGGAGGACAGTCCGTAACGACCGCCAATGATGCGGGGCATTCCAGGGGCTGACAGACGGGCAGCGCCGGCCTGCGCCTCGGCGAGCGCGGTGAGCACGTCCTGGTAGAGAGGCTCGCCTATCGCTCCAGGCTCTTTGGTTCGGTCCAGGACGGCCAGTGTCCGCAGCGTCGCCGGCAACGCATCCACGAGAAGCCGGGGGGAGAAGGGGCGGAACAACCGCACCTTTAGGACCCCTACTTTCTCACCCTGAGACTGCAGATAGTCCACTGTCTCCATGGCCGTGTCCGCGCCCGAGCCCATCAGCACCAGGACGCGCTCGGCCTCGGGGTGGCCGTGGTATTGGAACAGCTCATAGCGGCGCCCCGTCAGCTGGCCGAAACGGTCCATCTGCCCTTGCACGATGGCTGGGGTGCGTGCGTAGAACGAATTGACGGTCTCGCGACCCTGGAAATAGATGTCAGGGTTCTGGGCCGTGCCGCGCATGACAGGGTGATTCGGGTCCAGCCCTCGCTGCCTGTGGGCGATGACCCGACGGTCATCGATCATCGAGCGGATTTCGGCATCGGTGAGCAGAGTAACCTTGTTGACCTCGTGGGAGGTGCGGAAGCCGTCGAAAAAGTGGATGAAGGGCACCCGTGCTTCCAGGGTCGCCGCATGGGCGATCAGGGCCATGTCATGGGCTTCCTGCACGGAGCTCGAGGCCAGCATGGCAAAGCCCGTGCTGCGTACGGCCATGACATCCTGGTGATCGCCGAAAATGGACAGTCCTTGGGCGGCGAGGGAACGGGCGGCCACGTGGAACACGGCACAGGTGAGCTCTCCCGCGATCTTGTGCATGTTGGGAATCATCAACATGAGACCCTGGGACGCCGTGAAAGTGGTGGTAAGCGCCCCCGTTTGCAGGGCGCCATGAGCCGCACCGGCGGCACCGCCTTCGCTCTGCATCTCGGCGATGATGGGTATATTCCCCCACAGGTTGGTCTTGCCCTCCTGCGCCCACTGGTCGGCCAATTCTCCCATGGTGGAGGACGGTGTGATGGGGTAGATGGCGCAAACCTCGTTGACCCGGTAGGCCACGTAGGCTGTCGCCTCGTTACCGTCGATAGTGGCTACCTGCCGCTCGTCCATATCTTCCTTAACTCCAATGCACTTGTGGTGCCGCTATTGTTTCGTAATCGGTCAGGCCGTCTTGCATCGGCTCGGCAACCGGTGCGCCAGCGAAAGGGGCGGGCGAAGGTTTGGCCGCATGCAGGTGCTGCCGTGGACCGTGATGCACGCCCATTTGGCGTCCGGCTCAAGGCTCCGGAAACATTTCGATGGCATGTGAGGGGCACTGCTCGAAGCAGGTGGCGCAGCCAGTGCACTTGTCGTAATCGATCCGGTAGCCTTTTCCCTTGCCCAGCTTGGTGATGGCGTGTTCCGGACAGGCGCCGTAACAGCCGTTGCACTCGAAGCAGTTCCCGCAGGACAGGCAGCGGCGCGCCTCGAAAAGCGCGTCCTTCTTTTTCAGCCCGCGCACCACTTCCTCGAAACCGGCGGCACGCTGTTTCGGATCCAGGTGTCCCTGGGGGCGCTGGGCCGCATCCGTGAAATACCACAGGTGCAGCTTCTCGAAAGTCGCCAGGCCGTAACTGGATGGCTTTGTGTAACGCTCCCCACGCAGCCAGGCATCGATGTGTAGAGCCGCTTTCTTGCCGTGGCCCACCGCCACCGTGACGGTACGCTCGGATGGCACCATGTCACCGCCGGCGAACAGGCCATCGCAGCCGGTCATCATGTTTTCACCCACGACGACCGTCCCGTCGGACTTGAACTGGACACCCGGTATCGCCTGCATGAGAGAGGTGTCTGTGTTTTGACCAAGGGCCAGGATCAGAGAATCGGCTTCCAATGTCTCGAACCGGCCCGTGGGTCGCGGGCGACCCGTCTCGTCGATTTCCATGACTTCGACCTTGAACGTGGTCTCGTCGATTTCCCGAATACTGCGTAGCCAGTTGATTTTGACGCCTTCCTCCATGGCTTCGTCTGCCTCGAAGTCGTGGGCGGGCATGTGTTCACGGTCGCGCCGGTAGATTATCAAAGCCTCGTCGGCGCCCAGCCGCTTTGCCACCCGAGCGGCGTCCATGGCAGTGTTTCCGCCGCCGTAGATGGCTACCCGGCGCCCCAACCTCGGGGCTTCCCCCTGATCAACCGACTTCAGGTAGCTGACGGCATCGAGCATCTTGCCCGCGTCCCGGGCCGGGATCTCGATGTGCTTGCTGATGTGCGCGCCGATGGCGACGAACACGGCGTCGAAGTCACCTTGTGTCTTCTCGAGCATCAGGTCTTCCACCTTGTGATCGAGCACGATCCGCACGCCCATGTCCACGATGCGCTGCACCTCGGCGTCCAAGATCTCCCGCGGCAACCGGTAGGCGGGGATACCGAAATGCATCATGCCGCCGGCTTTGGGCCCGGCCTCTCGAATCTCCACGGAATGGCCGAAGCGGGTCAGATGATAAGCAGCCGACAGGCCGCTGGGGCCGGCACCGACGACCAGCACCCGCTTGCCAGTGGGCTTCGCCTTGACATCCACACCCCAGGCTTTCCGGATCGCCCGATCGCCGAGGAAACGTTCTACCGCGTGTATGCTGACGGCGTTGTCCAACCGAGCCCTGTTGCACTGGCTCTCGCAGGGGTGGTAGCAGACGCGGCCGTGTATGGCGGGCATGGGGTTATCCCGGACCAGAATCTGCCAAGCCCGCTTGAAGTTACCCTCCTGGGCGTAGGCCAGCCAGGCCTGGATGTTCTCTCCGGCCGGACAGGCGTGGTTGCAGGGAGGCAACTGGTTCACGTACTTTGGGTACTGCACGCGCAGGGGACCCGTGCGCTTCTCGTGCGAGAGGTCCGGTGGGCGGGTCATTTCGAAGGGCATGTCGTTTAGATCTCCTTTTGCCGTGATGCGTCGCCGGACCCGCGCTGCCACAGCAAGGTTTTCGGAGCGTCCCCGGCGGCTGCTTGAAGCCCCCGATTGGACGACATCGCAGAGGCCGATGGCGGTCTCCGACCTGGCTTTCCTGGAGGTGGGTGAGCGTATCCGGTGATACAGGACACACCTACCTGTGAGCAGCGGCGCCGGACCCGGATTCTTTAACCAGGCGGGCGCTATGTTGCGGCAGCCCTACGCAGGACGCATGCTAGCCGGAATGTGTTACCAGACTGTTACTCGAAAGGTGGGCCCGCCAACGCTTTTTCGCTCCTTGCGCGGCAGGGGTGACAAGCCTAAGTTTAATGGTATGGACTATTCACCACCGGTGGTCGCAGATTGAAGGAGCGATATAGCGGTCCAGGCTGTTGCAACAGGGTTTGGCGCAGTGAACTGCAGGGGCCCGGTCGGTACTGGCTGGCCTGGGTGGTCGTTGTAACGCTAGTGTCGGCAGCGGGCATCGTGACCGCCAATGATGCGCCTTTAACCACCAACGCCGCACGCGCTGTCAGCCAGTCCTCGCCGGCGGCAGTGGGCCTGAATGGACCGTCCCTGAGGTCCGTCCGCAAACACCCCTTCGGCAAGCCGGTCGACGTGCCCCGCCTGGCCAAGGGTGTTTTCCTGGTAGCCAGTCGCGACCTGACGGATCCCAATTTCCGTCGATCGGTCGTGCTTCTGGTGGCCCACGGCGAGGATGGTGCCATGGGCGTGGTGGTTAACCGTCCGACTCCACTGACGTTGCGCCAGGTGTTGCCGGACATCGGGGAGCTGGCCGAGCGCTCGGATCAGCTCTATATCGGCGGACCGGTCGCCACGAGCCAGATTACCCTGCTGATGCGAGCCACGGCGCCGCCGGACAACGCCGAGCACGTTTTTCGTGACGTCTACTTCACGGGAAGTTTGAAGACCCTGATGCGGCACATTCGCGACGAGAACGTCGCAGAAACCATGCAGGCCTATGCCGGCTACGCGGGCTGGGCACCGGGTCAGCTGGAAGGGGAAGTGAAGCGGGGCGATTGGGGCCTGGCGGAGGCCGACGTAGAGCTGCTCTTCAGCAGCTCACCGGAGACCATCTGGCGTACGCTCGACCGGGAGACCTCGGGATTGTGGGTGAGGGCGGTGCGGCGACACGCGACGATGGCAGGCTTGCCGACGCGATGGTAAGAGCCGGTGCGCCATGCCGTACTGAGGTTGCACGGGGAGGAACATTCGATCCTCCCGTGGCATCTAATTACGGGTCTTCAACTAGGCGGAAAACCCGGGCCGTGCGGGATGAGTTCGGCTAGAAGCGGCTTCTAGCCAGGCCGCACACCGGTTCTCAGGCAGGGGCTCCCGGCCCCGTCTATCGGTCAACGGGGCCGGGCCGTGCGCGACCAGGCCCGACGCATGCGGTGGTAACAGACGGAGGAGCGATGACCAGAACCAGGAGAGTCTCAGCGAAGGTCGCCAGGGCGAAGTTCGTCGAAAGCCTGAGCACCTACGCCCAGGAGCACCGAGTCAAACACTGGAAGGGCTCGTTCGGGGACTTCATGAACGACATCCTCCCCGGCAGCGCCCGCGAAGTTGCCCGCAACAGTCACCAGTATATGTGGGACATGTTGCGCTGGATTGGCCGCGAGAAGGGCAGCGAGGAGGCCGATCCTTGCAGTCTTTTCAAAGACGAGCTGTTCGGAGTAGAACTCTCTCTGGAGCGTGTGGCGGATTATTTTAAAGCCGCCTCTGCCGGCTCCGAGGTGGGCCGACGACTGCTGCTGCTGCTGGGTCCACCGTCGGGCGGCAAATCGACGGTGGTGATACTGCTCAAGCGCGGTCTCGAGGAATACAGCCACACTGACGAAGGTGCGTTGTACGCTATCGAAGGCTGCCCGGTGCACGAATCGCCCCTGCACCTGGTGCCGCACACGCTGCGCGCGAATTTTCGAGAAACCTACGGAGTGGAGCTGGTCGGAGAACTGTGCCCGTACTGCCAAAGCCGCCTGGAGAGAGAGTTCGACGGCGACTTCATGAAGTTTCCGGTAGAGAGGGTCTTTATCTCGGAAGCCGGTCGAGTGGGAGTCGGCACCTATGCGCCCCACGACCCGACCACAGCGGATATCGCCGACCTGGTCGGATCGGTGGATTTGGCCAAGGTCACGGAGTTTGGCGATGAGGGAGACCCACGCGCCTGGTCCTGGTCAGGCGCAGTGTACGCCGCCAGCCGCGGCCTGCTTGAGATGATCGAGATTTTGAAGGTCAAGCGGGAGTTCCTCTACCTGCTGTTGACCCTGACCCAGGAGAAAAACGTCAAGGTATCGCGGTTCCCCCTCATCTATCTAGATGAAACCATCATGGCCCATACTAACCTTGCCGAGTTCCGGAAGTTTCTGCAGGAGACCGAGAACGAGGCGTTGCTTGACAGGATGGTCATAGTCCAGGTCCCCTACACCCTCTCCTACATGGATGAGGCGCACATCTACGAGAAGCTGATATCAGCCGCGTCCACGTTCCGGGAGGTCCACCTGGACCCCCATGCGCTATCCGTTGCGGCCGTTTTCGCGGTCTTGACGCGTCTGGAGAAATCGGAGCGGGAAGGACTGGATATTCCCAAAAAGCTGCGCCTTTACGCGGGTGAGCCGGTGGAGGGATTCTCGGAGAGCGAGGTGAGTCGAATCCGGACTGAGACGCCGGAGGAAGGGCTCGGGGGCATCAGTCCGCGCTTCGTGATCAATGCTCTATCGAACGCAATCACCAAAAGCGAAGCCCAGAGTCTCACCAGCATGGAGGTGTTACTTACTCTAAAGGACGCCATTGAGTCTGATGCCCGTATCGACCCGAAGCAGAAGCGCAACTGGATCGACATGCTGGTGGTGGCGCGCAAGGATTTCTACAATCGCTGGGTCAAAGAGGACGTGCACAAGGCGTTATTCGCGTCCTTCGAGGATGAGGCCCAGTCGCTGCTGGACAAGTACCTGGACGAAGTCGAGGCGATGCTGGACAACCGTGAGGTCAGCGATCCCATCACCAGTGAGACCCGCCCCCCTGATGAGCGATTCCTGCGGACGGTAGAGGAGAAGATCCATGTCTCCGAAACCGGCAAGCTGTCCTTCCGCCAAGAGGTCGTCAGAAAAGCCATGGTGGCATACAAACAGGGAGATAAGTTCACCCTGAGCAGTCATTCGCGGCTCCAGGATGCCATAGAACAGTATCTCTTCGAGGACCGGCGCGACGTGCTGCGTCTGGTGACTTCGGTGACTCGGCCGGACGATGAGGCCCAGCAGAAAATCTCGGCCGTGCAAGACCGACTCGTGCAGGAGTACGGGTACGACGACCACAGCGCCAAGGAGGCGCTGAACTATGTTACGACCTTGCTTTCCCAAGAGTAGGGCCTCGAGGTTCGGAGCATCGTCAGCCACGGCGGTCGCTAGCCGCTATAGGGAATGCCTCCCGCGCCGAGTGCCTATATAAGGGGGATTAGCTCAACAGGTCAGAAAGCAATGGCGCACGGAGACAGAGACCGCTCGACACCCGCTCAAGCTGTACGCTGGTACGACCTGTTCTCGCGTGGAGCCAGAGACTGGCTGCGCCACAACGAGAAAATCCGCGAATCCGCCAAAAAAGCTTTGCCGGAGCTGGTGTCCCAGGGTGACGTGCTCACCAACCCTGAGAACCGGACGGTTCGCGTACCGGTTCGGTTCCTCGAGCACTACCGCTTTCGGCTCCGCGACGACGGCATGTCGGAGGGCGTCGGACAGGGTGACAACGTCAAACCCGGTGATGTGCTTCGGCCGGGTAGGGACCGGCAGCAGGGTCACGGTGGGGCCGGCAGCGGCGAAGGTGGCGTAGAGTTCGTGCTCGAGTTCAAGGTCGATGACATCATCGACTGGCTTTGGGAAGAGCTCAAGCTGCCAAACCTCAAGCCCAAGCCCGGTGGTACCCTGGAGGAGGCGGAGTACGTCAGAGAGGGCTGGGACAAGCGGGGCGCGCGAGCGCGTTTGGACCGACGCCGCACCCTGAAAGAGGCGGTGAAACGGAGAGCCGTGCAAAAGTCCGGTCCGCCGTTTTCCGACGAGGATCTGCGCTATCGGCAGCTGGCGACGCGCCGCCGGCCAGCCTCTCACGCCGTGGTGATTTTTGTGCTCGATGTTTCGTCAAGCATGGACCAGGAAGCGCGCAGCCTGTCCAAGACGTTCTTTTTCTGGGCCCTCCAGGGGTTGCGTCGGCAATACACACGCATAGATACCGTTTTCGTGGGCCACACGGTGAAAGCCTGGGAGTTTACCGAGGAGGAATTCTTCACCGTGAGGGGCTCCGGCGGAACCTACGCATCCACGGGCCTTGAGCTGGGCCTGCAGGTGCTCAACGAGCGCTACGAGCCAAGCCGCTACAACGCCTACCTGTTCTACGCTTCAGACGGCGAGAACTTCGCAGAGGACCGCGAGTCAGCGCAGCGGGTGCT
>JASJBY010000210.1 GCA_030066245.1 Gammaproteobacteria bacterium | reverse complement strand
CATCTTGACCGATCCCCCTTGAGACATAGCTACAGCTATGCCTCTGCGGGCGATCGGCCAATCTGCTTTGCCAGAGCGAACCAAGATTCCGAATCCCGGTGAGAAATCCGGGCTGCTCGAACCGGCAGATGGGACAACGGCGCGCGCAGGATGGATTGGTGGCAGCCGCTGGGGCCGCGTTGTTGGTGGTGACGAGCCTGGCCTTGAACGGGACCTACCACTTAAACTTCACTTGGAGAACGGCGCTTCGACCTTCCTCGGTCGCGTCGTCGATCTTGAGAGCCAGCGTCTTGCTGCTGTTCAAAGGCACTTTCAGATCATCGACCGCCAGGGCAACTGCCGCGCCCACCAGGCTGACGCCCATCTTGGGAACACCAGCGGAAACGATGGTATCCGCCAGCGTGTCTCGGGCGAGCCGGCGATTGTGCCGCAACGCCTCTCCGTACAAGGCGGGAGACATGTCCGCGCCGACCTGCCGCCATTGGTAGCGATCCGTTTCGTCTTGTAAGGACTGGAGGAAAACCTCCTGCGCATGGACCGCTGGACTCAACGCAAATAGCAGGATCAATATCGCCTTTATGCTGCGCACCATATTCTGCCTCCTGAGACGCCCGACACCGATCGGTGATAACGGCGTTCGTCGCGGATTATTGAATACACGGTGACCGAGTGAACCGGGAATCCAGACCCGGCCGTTCCGCCCACAGGCTGCGCCCGTCAGCCACGGCAACGCGGAACAGCCAAAAATCCTGCCGCGTGCTGGCGATAAGGATTGCAGTGCCCGCGCGCAGGGCCCGTCCGCCAAACATCCGTGTCTTCTCACGGGGTCAACATGGACGGGTCCTTTCAGTTCTTCACGCATCTTGCAGGTCACCTCACGGACCGGAACAGACTCCTGAGAAAGCGCTCAGGCTTCTTCTTGTCCCGGAGTATCCGCCGATGACCGGGTCCGAAACTGTGACGGCAATCACAAAACGGCGCGGGACGCACAGCGCCACAATCCTCTTTTTCAACCGGATCGGCATGCCCGGGCCAGCAGCCGCAAGCTGGTGGGCGGACTCATATGGGTGTTTTCAGCTCTTTAGGGGCGCACAGGGAGGCGCATGATGACAAGACAAGACACAACACCGACGGCATCGAACTCTGGCTGGTCAGGGTGGTTTGGGAACGGGAGGAGGTTGCCATCAAGCGCCCTCGTGCTGGCGGGCAGCTTGCTGGTGGCGGGTTGCGCCACCACCCGGATACCCGATATCGAAGCGGTCAATCTTGAATCAGGCTCGAATACTATTCGGCTCGAGGTTGTTGGCCGTTACAGGGGCGGCATCTTTGGACTCACCGAGGCCTCCACGCCCCGCTACGATCCCGTCACCAAACGGCTCTACGTACCGCGCGCCGACCTCGGCAGAATTCTGGTGCTCGACATCAGCGACCCCGCCCGGCCGGAACGCGTGTTGTCCATCGGCACGATCCGGTTTGGCGGCTTACCAAAGAGCATCGATATCAAGAACGGCATTCTGGCAGTAGCCCTGCAGCGTCCTGTCAAGGAACTACCGGGGGCTGTTATCTTCCTGGACGTCAACGGCGAGCCCGTTGGCGGACCCGTCACCGTTGGCCCTCAGCCCAGCATGCTGATCTTTACCCCGGACGGTCGACAAGTCATCGTCGCCAACTCCGGGGAAGCCAACGACGACTACAGCCTTGATCCGGAGGGTTCCGTCAGCATTGTGGAGCTTGGCGGGGCTGAGGGTTGCCGCGATCGAAACCCTGCCTGTGCGCTCCAGCCAACGGTGACAGGCGTCGACTTCAGGGATTTCAACCAGCGGCGGGACGAGCTGGTTGCGGCGGGCGTGCGGATTTACGGTCCCGGCGCATCGGTGGCACAGGATCTGGAGCCGGAGTCTGTCGCCGTATCGTTCGACTCACGGACGGCGTGGGTGGGGCTTCAGCGCAACAACGCGATTGCGATCCTCGACCTGCAAGGCGCAGAGGTCGCCGACATTCGGCCATTGGGGACCAAGGACCATAGCCAGCCTGGCAATGGCATCGACGCCAGCGACCAGGACGGAGCCATAAACATTCGCCCGTGGCTGCTTCGATCCTTCTATCAGCCGGACATGCTGGCACCATATCGAGTCGGCGACCGGGTGTTCCTGGTAACCGCGAACGAAGGCGACCCCCGCGACTTCGACGAGTATACGGAGCTTGTTCGCGTCCGCGATCTGACGCTCGACGAAAACGCGTTTCCAGATGCTGCCAGCTTGCAGGAAGACCGCAACCTGGGTCGCCTCAGAGTGACGCGCATCGACGGCGACTCCGACGGCGACGGCGACTTCGATGAGATCTTCCTTCTGGGCTCTCGCTCGTTCGGTATCTGGAGCACGGACTGGCAGCTGGTGTTCGACAGTGGCGATGCGCTTGAACGGATCTCCGCCCAGGCGGTGCCCAAGGCCTTCAACACACCCGGCGCTGCGACCATCTTTGACAGGACAAGCGATACGCGAGGACCGGAACCGGAAGCCCTCGCCGTGGGAGAGATCGAGTCTCGGACGTATGCGTTTGTCGCGCCCGAGCGGATTGGCGGTATCTACGTGTACGACATCACGGACCCTGTGGCACCCGAGTTCCAGCAGTACGTGAACTTCCGCAACTTCGACATCGACCCGGCCCAGGTCTGCGCAGAAGCCGAGCCGCAGTCGGAGGAGTGCGCGGCGGCGGGCGACCTGGAACCGGAGGGCGTCCTGTTCATACCGGCAGCGGACGCACCGGCGGGCTTTCCACTGGTAGTCCTCACCCACGAAGTGAGCAACAGCATCACCTTGTATCGCGTCGATACGCTACGCTAGATAGCTGATCCGGTGCGCCACGAGGCGCACCCGAACAGCTATCTAGCTGAAATATGCCGACACACGCCGAAATCAGAACTTGTATCCGATGGTAAGGCCACCGAGGAAGGTGTCGGCCTTCAGAAAGCCGATATTGGAGTCCCGATGTCGGTATCCCGCAATCAGATTGCAGAACAGGGCGTCCCGGCCGAACAGATCCGAGAACGTGAACACCCCGAATGCGGAGTAATTGGTATCGTCCCGTGACTTGTCGAAGACAGGATGGGTCCTGTCGTAGTCATTGACACCCACTGCGGCGAAGAGATTGAAACCGTAGCGGGCCGAGAATCTCCGCAGGCCCAACTTGAGCTGGTAGCCCTTGTAGCTGTTGGCATTGCCATCCAGATCACCCACTGCGAACTGAAAGCTGGGGACGATAGACATGCCCCGGCCCAATCGAAAGGGATACTCCGCCTCTGCCTCATGCACCCAGCCGTCACGCTCAAGGGCGTCGAATCTCGCGCCTATCTCGTCGTCGTCCACGTCCACATGGGCCACGGAATAGGCCACGCCGACAGGTGTGCCGAGAATGTCGCTGTACTCCAGCTTCGCGCCGTAGGTGGTCTTGTTGGTGTCTGAGCGCCTCAGCCCATCGAGATAGGGATCCTTCCATACTTCCTCGAAAGGCTTGCCGAATACGGCCGCGTCGAGCTTGCTGCCGTCGTCGAAGGGCAGCACGGCGCCCAAAGCCAGACCGGGCGGTCCCCCCGACTCCCTCTTGGTGCCGAAGTAGATCTGCCGTTTCGATTCGAAGGTATAACGGACGTTGAACAGCAACAAGGGCAGCACATTGCTGAAACGGTCCGCGTTGGAGCGTAGATCGTCGGCACGCTTGTCCGCATCGGCATCGAGCTGGTCCGTGCTCGTCACATAGCCAACACCTGCTTCCACCCGGGCCGAGAAGCCCGGGCGCACCTCTTTGGGCCCCTGCGCGAAGACCACCGGCAGGCAGCAGACGACCAGAATCAGGCAACAAACAGCTTTCATTGGAGGCATGCGTATCCGCTCGAGGGGTTCAGATTCGCGCAAGCATAGACGACAGGTCCCTCTGTAGCGACCGGTCGATGCTTGGACTTGACGCAGCGGAAACGACGCGCGGAGGAGCCATCAAGTCGAGGGCAAACCAGCTAGCCTTCGGGGGGCATTCAAGCGTCCCGGGCGAGCACCAGGTAGTAACCGTTGCTGTCCTTGACGGCCGCCTCCCGCAGGCAAAAAAATGCCCTGCCTCGTCAACCTGCGGAGCAAATGGACTGGGTGTGACTGGTGCCCGGTACATGGAGGGTGCCTCCGTTGCAACTCGACCCTGCCAATCGGGTCGGATCCGTAGCTTGGCCCATGCCGGGACAACGGCCAAAGCCGTGAGCCTCCGGCCTACAGGGCCGGGGCCATAATCTTCCGCCCCAGGGACCACACGGAGGCTAAAGATGGTAACCTGCGAGCATGGCAGAGTGGCTGTCCCGGCCGTATCGACCTTCGGGGCGACCCCCACAACCGTAGCGGAATTGGTTTTCAGCAGGTGGCGAACTCCCTCATTCTACGTGCTCTGGCCGCCATAACGGCTCTCTTGCTGACGCCGGCCGCGTACCCGGCGAACGAGACCGCGCGCCCCGTTACGCTCGCCGAGGTCAAGCGCGAGGTGCTGCGTGAGCAGGCCGTTCTCACGGGCAGCACCATCCCGTGGCGCCGTGCCGAGCTATCGGTGCGCGTTGACGGGCTGGTCACCGAGCTCTTCGTGGACGAGGGCACCATGGTGGCGGTCGGCGACCCGATTCTGACTCTGGACGCCCGGCTTGCCGAGCACGACCAGGCGGCAGCGGCCGCAAGGCTGCGTGAGGCCGAAGCGCGGCACAAAGACGCGATCCGAGTCCGGGACGAGCTGCTCAGGCTGAAACGGGGCCGGCACGCCTCGGAGACGGAAACGCAGTCTGCCATTGCCCAGGTCGAGATAGCCGCCGCTGCCATGAGAGGCGACCAGGCCACGCTCGCCCGGGCCAGGGAGCTGGTGGCCCGTCACCGTCTGGGGGCGCCCTTCGCGGGCATGGTTGTCACCAAGCACGTGGAGGTGGGCGAGTGGGCAAAGCGCGATCGGGCCGCCGTCGAGCTTGTGGCGCTCGACAAGCTGCGCATTCGCGCCGTGGTGCCACAAAGGGACTACGGGCGGGTTGCCCCCGGAGCCCAGGCGTCGATTCGTTTCGACGCCTTCCCGAAGCGGCGCTTCGATGGCACCGTCCTGGCGCGCGTGGCCCGGGGCGACGACCGGTCCCGCACCTTCCCGCTGCTTATAGACCTGCCCAACCCCGACGGGCTGCTGGCACCGGGCATGTCGGCCCGGGTCAAGGTGGAGCTGGCAGGTGCCCGTAACGAAGCCCTCACCGTGCCGCGCGACGCAGTCGTTTCCAAGACCGACGGCAGCCGCAGCGTGTGGCGGGTTCGGACTGAGGACGGCCTGCTCAAAGCCAACCCGGTCAGGGTCGAGATAGGCCGTGCGAGCGGCGACCGCCTCGAAGTCCTGCGGGGTGGCCTGGACGCCGGCGACCGCGTGGTCCTGCTGGGCAACGAACGCCTGCGGCCGGGACAGATTGTCGAGCCGAAGGAAAGGCCGCCGAGGACAGTCTCGGTCGGGCGCCCCTGATGTTCCGCTTTGCCATCGAGCGACCGGTCATCATGACCGTCGCCATCCTGATTCTTACCCTCTTCGGCCTTTTGTCCATGTTCAACGTGCCGGTGCAGATGATCCCGGACCTGGACGCTCGGGTAGTAACCATCAGCACCAAATGGCCCGGGGCATCGCCGCAGGACGTGGAGAAGGAAATCATCGTCGAGCAGGAGAAATACCTGGGCCGCATACCCGGACTGGAGCGGATGGTCTCCACGGCCCAGACGGGCCGCGCCGACATTCAGCTGGAGTTCCCTTTTTCCATACCCATGGAGGAGGTGCTGCTCAACACCAACAACGCGTTGTCCCAGGTGCCGGGTTATCCGGAGAACGTGGATCAGCCAAGAATCAAGGCGGAGGCTTTCTCCAGTAACTCTTTCATGTACTTCCGGCTCATGCCGGAGTCCGGTGCCTTCACGGAAGAGGAGATCCTCGCGCTGCGCGACTGGGTGGCGGAGTATGTGCAAACGCCCATGGAACGGGTACCCGGTGTCTCCAGCGTCGGCCTGCGCGGCGGCGCCGAGCGGCAGATCAGGGTATACGTGGACCCGGTGAAACTGGCGGAACGGGGCATCCGCCTGACCGAGCTACGCGACGCCATCCGCGCCCGTAACCGAGACGTCTCCGGCGGCGATCTGGACAGCGGCAAGCGCCGCTACCTGGTCCGCACCATCGGTCGTTTCGACAGCCCACAGGCCCTGGAAGATCTGGTCATCGCGGAGCGCGACGGTGCCTTCATCCGCCTGCGCGACGTGGGTCGTGCCGAGCTGGGCTACGCCGAAGTCCGCAGCTTCGCCTACTCCGAAGGCAAGCCGGTGCTGGCTTTCTCCGTCAGCCGGCAGATCGGCAGCAACGTCATCGAGATCAAGCGCGACATGCTGGCTACGGTCGAGGAGCTCAACCGTGAGGTGCTGCAGCCGAAAGGGCTCAAGCTGGTGCGTACAGCCGACGATGTCGTCTACGTCACAGATGCGGTGAAGGTGGTGCAGTTCAATCTGGCCATCGGGGCCGGACTCGCCGTGCTGGTACTCTACCTGTTCCTGCGCTCGATGCCCGCAACCCTGATCGGCGCCGTCGGCATCCCCATCTGCACAATCGCTGCTTTCCTGGGACTGCTGCTCACGGGCCGCACCATCAATGTCATTTCCCTGGCGGGCGTTGCGTTCGCTATCGGCATGACGCTGGACAACAACATCGTGGTGCTGGAGAACATCTATCGGCACTTGGGCAAGGGTAAGCAGCGGGCGCAGGCAGCCCTCGACGGCGTACGCGAGGTCTGGCCAGCGGTGCTCGCATCGACCCTGACCACAGTGGCGGTGTTCCTACCGGTGATATTCGTGAAGGAAGAAGCTGGCCAGCTATATTCCGACATCGCCGTCGGCGTCTCGGCAGCCATCCTCATGTCGCTGCTGGTAGCCATCACCCTGGTACCTGCTGCGGCGCGGCGCTTTGTCGGTGCGCCGGCCGGCGGCCGGCGGCCACCGTTGCTGAGCAGAGCCGGGGCCGCTTTCGCTCGCCGTGTCATCGCCGGCGTGCGTTGGATTGCAGACGGCTTCGCCAAACCCGCTCTGGTCATTATGGGGGTGCTGGCCACCGCCGGCGCCATCATGTGGTGGCTGACTCCCGATGCCGAATATCTTCCGGAGGGAGAGGAGGCGAAGATTTTCACCCTGATGTTCGCGCCCCCGGGCTACAACGTGGGCATGATGCGGGACGCTTTTCGCCAGGTGGACGCCGACTTTCACGGAGCCGTCGGCCAGGACCCCGCCCTCTTCGCGGCCGGCGAGACCGACGTGCCGGCACTCAACTTCACCATTGGTTTCGCAAGCCAGAGCCGGGTTTTCGTGGTGCGCGAAGCCACCGATCGGCGACAGACCGAGGATCTTATGGCAGTCGCCACGGAGAAGACCGAGGGGTTGCCGGGATTGCGCAGCTTCTCCAGTCGAGGCTCCATCTTCTCCAGCAACTTCGGCGGCACCCGGTCCATCAACATCGAAGTCAGCGGTCCGGACCTGGTCACACTGTTCGAGGCCGGAAGCAAGGTGCAGGCACGGGCGCGACGCGTCTTCAAGAACCCCCGGGTGAAAACGGAGCCTTCCAGCCTGACCCTGGGCCAACCGATGCTGGAGATCCGCCCTGACTGGGAGCGGGCGGCGGAGTTCGGCATCTCACCCGGTGAGCTGGGCTACACGGTGTGGGCATACTCGGACGGGGCCTACGTCGACGAGTTCTTTCTCGGCGACGATGAGATCGACATCTTCCTCTACAGCACCGCCGGGAACATCGAGCGGCCCCAGGATCTGGAACGACTGATGCTGTACTCCCCTGACGGCGGCATCGTGCCGCTCTCCGCCGTCGCCCGTCTGTACGACACCGTCAACACCGAGACCATTCGCCGTGTGGATGGGGACAGAACCATCACCCTGAGCATCATCCCGCCCAAGGACGTGGCGCTGGAGGAAGGCGTAAGGCTGGTGCGCCAGGAGATCATTCGAGGCATGAAGGCACGCGGTGAGCTTCCCAGCGAGATAGGCCTTCAGCTGAGCGGTGCCAGCGACCGGCTCGAAGCAACCCGCGACGCGCTCGTGGGCTTCTTTGCGGTGGCACTACTGATCGCCTATCTGCTGATGGTCGCGGTGTTCAGCCACTGGGGCTGGCCGCTTTTGATCATGACCAGCGTGCCCGTCGGGGTGAGTGGCGGCATCGCCGGCCTCGCCCTTCTGAACTGGGTCGGCGGCAAACTTCACCTGATTGGGCTCTATCCGATCCAACAACCGTTCGACATGATCACGATGCTTGGTTTCCTGGTGCTCATCGGCACCGTCGTCAACAATCCGATCCTGATCGTCGAGCGCGCTGTCACCAATGTGAGGAAGGAAGGCATGGCCGTCATCGACGCCGTCACTGACGCCGTCCGGGTGCGTCTTCGCCCGATCATGATGAGCATGGTCACAACGGTGGCCGGCCTGTCCCCCATGGTCTTCAACCCCGGCGCCGGAACGGAACTCTACCGGGGCCTCGGCTCCATTGTGCTTTTCGGCCTCCTGTTCTCTACCCTGGTCACCCTGACCTTCATGCCCGCCATGCTGGCGTTGGTTCTGCGAACAGCGAGAGGCAAAGCCCCCCTTGCGACTCGGGAACCGGCCGGGGTCTGAGCCCCGCAGTGCTGCTGAGCTTGCCAGCCGTTTCAGCCGGGTGTGGTAGGAAACCCGGGGAGCGGTCCGCGCGCGGTGCGGTCCCGTTCATACAGCGGCGGCGACTGCATGTAGAGCCCCACCAGCTGTGTCAGGGACTCCAGCGCGTTCCAGTGTATGCGCTCCCAGCCGTGGGACCCGTCGACACCGAAGGCCGCCAACGCCGTGCGTAAATCGTTGCCCGCCTCCACGGCAGCGGAGCTGTCGGACCGGTAGTAACGAAACACGTCCCGTTGATGCGGAATCTCGAACTCCTGGCAGATCTGCAGCAGGCGGTGGGTCAAGTGGTAGTCGAAGGGGCCGCTCATGTCGGCCATGCAGATGGTGACGCCGTACTCGCTGGAGTTCTGCCCGGGAGCCGTGGTGCCATTGTCCAGGGTCAACATCTCCGCAACGTCACCGTGGAGGATTGCGGATGCTCCCGACCCCACCTCCTCCGAAATGGTGAACAGAGGATGGCAGTCCACCGGCAGCTCCACGCCCGCGTCCAGCACCGACTTGATAGCGCCCATCAGCACCGCCACGCCGGCTTTGTCGTCCAGGTGGCGCGAGACGATGAAACCGTTGCCCATGATGTCCGGCTGCGGGTCCACCGCGATGAAGTCGCCCACGTGTATGCCGAGGCGCAGCAAGTCCTCCAGGCCATGGCAGCGTTCGTCGATGCGCATCTCCAGGTTTTCCCAGCTGGAGGGCTGCTTGTCGACCTCCGCGGCGAAGGTGTGCCCCGACGCCTTCAGCGGCAGCAGGGTTCCGCGATAGGTACCGAGATCAGCGAACAGGGTCACCCGTGCGCCCTCGGCAAAGCGGGCGTTCCAGTGGCCAACCGGCACCACCTGCACTCGCCCGTTGCTCTTCAGGCCCTTGACCATGGCCCCGAGGGTGTCCAGGTGGGCCACAACTGCCCTGTCGGGACTGCTGCGCTTGCCCTTCAAGTTCGCCCGTATGGCGCCGCGGCGGGTGAGCTCGAAATCCACGCCCAGATGCTCGAGCTGCTCGCCCATGAAATGCACGATTCGGTTCGTGAAACCGCTGGGACTGGGTATGCGCAGCAACTTAACCAGCGTGTTCACTACGTAAGACTGGTCCACCGGCAGCTTCTTCATGGTCAGTCCAAGGCCTTTCAGCGTACCGCCGTCTGGGGAAACAACAGGTCGATGAAGCGTTCCGCGGTCGGCTGGGGCTCATGGTTAGCCAGACCCGGGCGCTCATTCGCCTCGATAATGGCATAGTCCGGACCATCCGTGGCGGGGACAATCAGATCCAGACCCGTAACCGGGATGTCGAGAGCCCGTGCGGCGTCGATGGCTGCCGTGCGCAGGGTCGGGTGCAGCTTGTCCGTGACATCATGGATGGTGCCGCCCGTGTGCAGGTTCGCCGTCTTGCGCACGACAAGCCGCTCATTCTCCGGCAAAACGCTCTCCAGCGAGTAGCCCGCC
>JASJBY010000209.1 GCA_030066245.1 Gammaproteobacteria bacterium | reverse complement strand
GGCGTTCAGGATCCGGTCGAAGGTCTCGTGTAGCATGGCGTACGCATACTCGTTTGAACGAGCGATACGGAGATTATAGGCAGTGCGATTCAGCTCACTAATCGCAGCCCGGGCGGCAGTGACTCGCCGAAGGCGCGGGTCTGGTCGGCGCTGTCCAGCTCCACAACCTCTTCCACCAGGCGCACCCAGCCGGCCGGCGCCTTTTCCTTGCGCAGGCGTTCCGCGACCCGTCGCCGGGTCTCGTCGTCCAGGTCCCGGCCGCGATCGCCGCTGAGGCGTGCCAGCTGAGCGGCGGAGAAAGCCGCCGGGTTGACCGCGCGCCAGTCCAGGGAGAGCACCACGTCCAGCCACTCCCGGGCCAGGTCCGCGGGCACCACGTCGTGGGCGCTGCCGTAGAAGGGCACTCTGGTGCCGAGACGGCCCAGGGCCCACCAGCGCTGGGGAAGCTCAGTCGGCTTGCGCGTTATCCCCAGGAGCCAGCCGCCTACCTCGGCCTTGCGCTCGGCGCTGAGGCGCTCCAGGCCCGCCAGCAGGCGCACCATGTCGTCCTGACCCGCGACTTTCGGCGCCCGAGCGCCCTTCTTGCGTTGCCTGGGCTGCAGGTGCTCCTGCACCGCGCCCAGGAGCTCGAGCTGCCGGTGGACGTCAAGGCCCCCGCTGATGCGCCTCCACAGGTTCCACCAGGCGGCCCAGTTGCGCGGATCGTTGACGTACTGCACGCCGGGCTCGTAGAGGGACCAGAGCTGCTGGACCCGCCAGTCGTCCAGGGGATAGCCGTATCCCGGCCGCAGACAGTAGCCGGCGAGATTGAACCACACCCGCTCGTGATCGGCCGTGCGGCGGCGGCGCCTGACACCGTCCCAGAGACTGGCGAAGATCTCGCGCAGCAGGTGAGTGTCCCACTGGTCGCGGCGGCCGAGGATCTTCTCCAGGGCCGGCTGAAGCTGTTTCACGTCTTTGGGCCGGACGCCCGAGGCCCGGGGTCCGAACAGGCGGTGGATCCTGGCCGCTGCCTGGGGGAATGCGGGGTGCAGCTCGGCGCTGTCGGTTTCCGCCTCGTCCGCCGTGCGGCCGCGGAGCTGGAATTCCAGGCGCCAGCGTCGCCGCAGATCGGGCGGTGCCTGCTCGGTGGCGACGCAGTCGATTTCCAGGGTGCCCACTTCCGTCAGCTTCGCGGCAACCTGTACGGGCACTTCCCGACCTTTGCCGACCGACCCTCCCCGCTGGGCGAGCACGGTCGCCATGGGGGGCAGGGGGCGGAAACGGTCCATATCCACCTCCACTAGCTCGCCGGGGCGGAAAGTGAGATCGCCCCCCGTGGCCATCAGGTGAAATCGCACCGGCTGTCCGAGCCGCAGCGCGAACTCCCGGTCCGCCAGGCGTATCTCCTGACCTTCCTCCGTGCCCCGGGGAAGCAGACAGATGGCCCGCTGGGCACTCTCAGCCTCCCCCTCCACCAGCAGGACGAAGCTGCGGGCCGAGCCGCCGCCTATGCGCAGCCCCTGACCCTGGCGGGCACGCCCATAGGCCACCGCGCCCCGCGCCACCGCCAGGTCGGGATGCGCGTTGTGCAGTTCTCGGGGGCGCTCGCCCCGCCAGTCACCCAGTGTGTCCAGGAGTCGCTGGCAGAGGCTCGCGCTCTGGAATACGCCGCCGTTCAACAGCACGGCATCCGGGATGGGCAGGCTGTCGTCCGTGGGGGCGCGGTCGCCCAGCGCGGCGCGTGCCGCCTGCGCATGGTCGGCCAGGAAGGCGGCCAGATGCCGGGTCACGGCCGGATCGGAGGCATAGGGCAGACCGAACTCGACGATACCGGCCCGCCTGCGTTGTGGCCGGTGTTCGGGATCCGTGCGCGGCAGGAATCCGTCCACCACCAGCTGCTGGATCTCCTCCCGGCTGAGCTCCGTGCTGCGGGCACCGCCCACCAGCTGGGCACCGGCGCCGAGCACGGTGACCGTCGCGGTCTCTGGGGCGTCGTCAGCCAGCAGCCGCTCCTTGGCCGCACGACACTGCTGTACCAGCTGAGTGAGCTGTGCCGCGCCGAGCCGTTGGCCCGAGGCCATCAAGCGTCCTTCGGCCAGGTGAGCGAGCGCCAGATCCATGTTGTCGCCGCCCAGCATCAGGTGGTCCCCCACGCCGATGCGGCGCAAGCGGGGGCGGTTCTTGGCGCCGGCTTCAACCTGGATCAGGGTGAAGTCCGTGGTGCCGCCGCCCACGTCGCAGACCAGCAGCAGGCGCACGTCCCTGAGGACATCGGCGAGCGCCTGGTCGTGGAGGGTGAGCCAGTCGTAGCAGGCCGCCTGGGGCTCCTCCACCAGCTGGATTCGGGACAGCCCGGCCGTGCGGGCGGCCTCCACGGTGAGATTGCGGGCGGCTTCGTCGAAGGACGCCGGGATGGTGAGCACCAGGTGCTGCTCTTCCATGGGGTCTTCGGGGAAGCGATGATGCCAGGCGCGGCGCAGATAGCTGAGATAGCTGGCGCTGGCAGCCAGCGGGGACACCCGTGGAATGTCCGGCGGCGCGCCCCAGGGCAGGATGGGTGCCGTGCGGTCGACAGCCCCGTGGGAGAGCCAGCTCTTGGCGCTGGTGACCAGTCGACCCGGGACCTTGGCGCCGAGCTCCCGGGCCAGCTCGCCGAGGATGACGTCGGGCATATCCTCAGTGGTCGCCTCCGGCTGCCAGGAGAGCTGCCGGTCCGCTTCCGCAAGCTCACCGGACGCCGGATGGTAGCGCATGGAAGGCAGCAGCGGACGCGGCGCCACCTCGCCGGGGGCCACCAGCTGCTCAACAGGGAAAACGACAGTTTCCGGCTCGGAGCGGGTGGTGTCCATGTAGGCGACCACGCAGTGGGTGGTGCCGAGATCGATGCCGATAAGGTAGCGGGCCATGGCGCGGCGCAAATGTCGGAACTCAAGCGGCTGGCTGCCGGGGTAGAGGTGGAGAGCGGCCTACGATCCCCGAACGTCGAACTCCACGTTCCAGCGTTCCGCGCCGCTGCGGGGTATGGCGTCCAGCCTCAGTGTGCCGACTTCCGTGACGGCGGCCTGCAGGTGCACGGGAACCACCTCGCCGGGGTTTCGTGACTCCGCCGGCAGGGTAGCCTGGATCTCCTCCAGCTCTTCCAGATCGGCTTCCGGCCAGTCCTGGAGCAACGTGCCGGCCTGGTCGTCCCGGCGCACCGAGGAGCCGAAGAATCGAAACCGGACCGGCTCACCCACCACCAGCCCGAACTCCTGGGGAGGGGCCTCGGCTTCGGTACCCTCTTCCATGCCGAAAGGCGCCAGGCACAGAGCCTGGACGGGTGGCTCGAATCCCGGGACCGCGGGCATGGCGCTCTCCACCCCCACGTAGTAAGCGCGGGCGGTGCCGCCGCGTATGCGCACCCCGCTGCCGCGCCGAACGTGGCCGTAGTAGGCAGCGCCCCGGGCCACCGCCAGGTCCAGGTCGGCTCCAGTGAGCTGGCGGACGCCCGGTGCGCCGTCCGCCTCCAGCCACCGGTTGAGGAGCCCCATCACGCGGTCGGCCAGGCGGCCGGCTTTGAACACGCCGCCGTTGAACAGGACGGCCGTGGGGTGCAGGAAGCTGCCGCCCGTGGCGGTTGTCTCGAACCCGTCGAGAGCTTCGGTCGCACCCGCCTGGCGGCCGAGGAACGCGGCCAGATGGCGGGTGATGGCCGCGTCCTGGGCATAGGGCAGCCCGAGCTGGGTCAATGCGCCGCGGGCGCGTGCGGTCGGACGGGCGTCTGCCGGCACCTCCGGGAAGAATCCCTCCACCAGGGTGCTCGTCACCTCGTCGCGGGTCAGCTCGGTGCGCAGGGTTCCGCCGATGAGTCGCGAGCCGCGGCTGGGCACCACCACCGGCACCGCGTCGACGCTGGCATTGGCGAGCAGCGCTTCCTTGGCATGCCGGCAGCCGTGAGAGAGGGCCTGGAGCTGCCACATGTCCAGCTTGCTGCCCCGTGCGGAAAGCTTGCCGCTCACCACATGGGCCAGGGCCAGGTCCATGTTGTCGCCGCCGAGCAGAATGTGATCGCCTACTGCGATGCGGTTGAGCTCCAGGGATCCGTCACGCTCGGTTACCGCAATCAGCGACAGATCTGTGGTGCCGCCGCCCACGTCCACCACCAGAATGACGTCGCCCACCTGCACCTGCTCGCGCCAGGCGCCCTGGGTGTCGTGGATCCAGCTGTAGAGGGCCGCCTGGGGCTCTTCCAGGAGCGTTAGATTGTCGAGGCCCACGGCGGTGGCGGCCTCTGCCGTCAGCTCCCGGGCTGCCGGGTCGAAGGATGCGGGCACCGTGACCGTGACCGCCTGCGTCGCCAGCTCCTGGTCAGGGTGCAGGTGATTCCACGCGGCCTGCAGGTGCCGCAGGTAGCGGACCGAGGCCTCCAGGGGGGATAGGCGGGGAACCTCCGGGGGGGCCTCCACGGGCAGGATGGGCGCCCGCCGGTCCACCCCGGGATGGCATAGCCAGCTCTTGGCGCTCGATATCAGGCGGATGGGGGTGCGCGCACCCACCTCCCGGGACAGCTCCCCCACCACCACGTCGGCTTCCTGGGCCCAGGGCAACGCCAGATCCGAGGCCGCGAACTCCTCGGCGTGGGGCAGGTAGACAAAGGACGGCAGCAGCGGGCGCTCCTCCACGGAGCCCGGAGTGGTCAGCTGGGGGACGAGCATGAGGTCCTGGGCGATCTCCTCTCCCTCGCTGCGCTCCAGATCCACGTAGGACAGGGCGCAATGGGTGGTGCCCAGATCGATGCCTACCGCGTATCGCGCCTCGCTCACAGCTCTACCTCCGCAGCGGCCACGATGGCGAGGTCATGGCCTGCGGCCACCTTCGGCAGGCTGATCTCCGCCACCCGCCAGCCCCGGTGGGTCAGGCTGCCCGTGAAGGGCGCATGGCCGACCACCTTGCCGGTGAGCCGCACGGCGGAGGCATCGAATCCTTCCTCCAGGGTCACCCGCGTTCCCTCGGGCTCGCTGCGTATGGGTTCGATCGCCAGGTGCTGGGTGAGGCTCTTGCGGCAGCCCTCGTGGACCACCCTTGCTGCCGCCCCCACTTCGGCGTCCGAGTAGGCGGCCACGTCCTCCTGCAGAAAGTCGATGAACCGACCCTCCTGCTGGAGCAGCCCCAGCAGCTGCAAAGCAGCGTTGGGTTCAGCCTCGGTCAGGCGGGGTTTCGGGGCCTCCGCGATTTCATCGGTCTTGCGTGCCTGCTGGCCACGCCGCAGCCGCCGGACCGACATGGCGAACACCGGGTCCAACAGAATACGCCAGAACACCGCGAAGGCCATGAAAAGCCGGACGAAGAAAGAAGGCGTGGACTCGGCCATAGGAGTTTCTCCTCCGTGTTATTTTGACGTCGCCGTCGCATCGTGCCCACGAGCCGATACAACAACGCATGCTAACACAAGGTTCCGGCCCAGGTCGGGACCCGTGACGGCCGCGGCGCGAAGCGCGGAGCCGCCTCCCACAGCCTGCACGGCTCCATAGCCTCATGGAACGATCCCGGAGCCGTGACTCACAGTCGACGGCTGACATGCTTGATAGTGGGATCGTCACCGACCGCGGTCACCGAGAAGCCGAGCTCGCCGGCGAGTCTGAGCATCTTCTGATTGTTCGATAACACCTCCCCTTCCATGACCTCCAGCCCGCGGCTGCGTGCGGTTGCCATGAGCCGGTCCATGAGCCGATGGGCGATGCCCTGGCGCTGCCGGTCGTCCGCGACCACGATGGCGAACTCGCAGCTCTTTCCGTCCGGGTTCGTCACATACCGGGCGACGCCTATCTCGGTCTCCCGGCCACCTGACTCCACCACGGCAATCAGCGCCATCTCCAGGTCGTAGTCTATCTGCGTAAAGCGGGCCAGCATGGGTGGACTGAGCTCGGCGATGGACTGCATGAAGCGGAAGTACTTGGCCCTTTCCGAGAGCTTGCGGATAAAGGCCTGCTCTATCTCCGCGTCCTCCGGGCGAATGGGCCGGATAACCAGGTCCGTACCATCGGGCAGCTGTAAGCGGTCCACCAGGTGGGCGGGGTAGGGGTGGATGGCCATGTGGCTGTAGCGCTCGGTGGTCGTGGAGCGGTAATCCACCACCACCCGGGCGTCCACCGCCACCGCACCGCGCTCGTCGACGATGAGCGGGTTGATGTCCAGCTCCTTCACCAGGGGAAGCTCACAGGCAATCTCGGAAACCCGAAGCAGCACGCGCTCCAGGCTCTTCATGTCGGCAGCGGGCATGTGTCGGTAGGCGCCGAGCAGCCGGGAGACATGGGTCTGGTTTACCAGGTCGCGCACCAGCCTGCGGTTGAGGGGCGGCAGCGATAACGCACGGTCGGCCATGACCTCCACCGTGGTGCCGCCGGCACCGAAAGTGACCACCGGGCCGAACAGCGGATCCGAAAGGAGGCCTATAAGCAGCTCCCGGCCGTTCGGTCGCTGCAGCATGGGCTCTATGGTGACGCCGTCGATGCGCGCCTCCGGCCGGTTCTCCCGGACCGCGGCGATGAGCTCGTTGTAGGTGCTGCGGACCGCCTGGGCATTGCTGATGTTGAGCCGCACGCCGCCCGTATCCGATTTGTGGGTGATGTCCGGAGAGTTGATCTTGAGGGCCACCGGGAAGCCCATGCTCTCGGCCTGAACCAGTGCCTCGTTGGGCGAGCGAACCACCGTGGCCGGCCCGGTGGGTATGTGGAACGCGTGCAGCACCGCCTTGGACTCCGATTCGGTCAACACCTTGCGGCCTTCGGAAAGCGCGCTCTCGATGATCAGCGCTGCCCCCTCCACGTCGGGTGCCGGGCCGCGGGACAGGGGGCCGGGGGTCTCCAACAGCAGCTTCTGGTTTCGATAGTGTTCCACCAGGTAGGAGAAGGCCTCCACGGCCGCCTCGGGGGTGCGATAGGTGGGCACACCGGCGCGTCGCAGGATGCGACGCCCTTCCCGGACCTGAACCTGTCCCATCCAGCAGCCGAGGAGAGGGCGGTGGTGCTCCTTGCTGATCGTCGCCACCGCCTCGGCTACGGCCTGAGGGTCGGTCATGGCCTGGGGGGTGAGGATCACCAGCAGGCCGTCTACCCCTTCGTCATGCAGACAGATCTCCGCAGCCCTTGCGTAGCGCTCCGGCGTGGCGTCGCCGACGATGTCCACCGGGTTGCCATGGGACCAGGTGGAGGGCAGCGCTTCGTTCAGGACGGCTAGACTCTTCTCGGACAACTTGGCCAGAGGCAAGTCCAGATCGGCGGCGCGATCGGTGGCCATGACACCCGGGCCCCCGCCGTTGGTGATAATGGCGAGCCGCTCCCCCTTGACGCGGAAGCGGGAGGTCAGGGTCGCGGCAGCGGAGAACAGGTCGCCGACGCGCATGCCGCGCACTGCCCCCGCGCGCCGCAGGGCCGCCTCGAACACGTCGTCCGCGCCGACCAGCGCACCGGTGTGGGACATGGCGGCCTTGGAGCCCGAAAGATGGCGGCCGACCTTCAGGGCGATCACCGGCTTGACTCGGGCGGCGGCGCGCAGGCCGCTCATGAACGAGCGCGCGTTGTGCACACCCTCCACGTAGAGAAGGATGCTATGGGTCTGGGGGTCATGCACCAGGAAATCCAGGATCTCGCCGAAGTCCAGGTCCGCAGAGATCCCGGTGGAGATCACGGTGGAGAAACCGACGCCGTCGGCCGCAGCCCAGTCGAGAATGGCGGTGCACAAAGCACCCGACTGGGAGACCAGGGCAATGTTACCGGGGCTGGCGGTGCCGGTGTTGAAGGTGCAGTTCAAGCCGCCGCGCGGGCGCATGATGCCGAGACAGTTCGGTCCCAGGAATCGCAGTCCGTGACGGCGCGCGTTCTGCGCCAGTGCCTTCTCCAGCTTGACGCCCTGCGGGCCTGATTCGCGAAAGCCCGCGGAGAGGATGACCGCTGCGCGGATGCCGTGCTCGCCACAGGCATCGACGATGCCCGGCACCGTGGAGGCGGGTGTCGTGATCACGGCCAGATCCACCGGCTTGTCCACGGTCTGGATGTCAGGGTAGGCTCTGCGGCCCTGTACCTCGGCGTGCTTCGGGTTGATGGCATAGACCTCGCCCTTGAAGCCGGCTTCGAGCAGGTTTGCGAAAACCCGTGTGCCGACGGCGCCCTGGCGGTCGCTTGCGCCGAACACGGCGACGGAACGTGGCTCGAAGAGTCGGGTGAGGTAGTGCTTACCCATAATTCGGAGGTAGTCTGTGTGCGGGGCGGAGGCGCCTTGGTCAGGGGTCTGCTGATGCTGCGGTGATCATAGCAGCCGGCGGTTTCCCGACCACAGCCAGCCTCCCGTTACATGGGCCGGATGAACGCGTAGGAGCCACATGCCGTCCTTGATGCCGAGCGCGGAGATCATCTCCCAGGGCGACGAGGTCGTCACCGGACAAACCGTTGACACCAACGCGGCGTGGTTGTCGGAGCGGCTGACGGCGCTGGGTTTCTCGGTGCTGCGACACAGCACCGTCGGCGATCGTCTGAACACAATTCGGGACGTGGTGCACGAGGCCGCGAGGAGGGCCGATCTCTGTGTGTGCACCGGTGGCCTGGGGCCGACTGAGGATGATTTGACCGCCCAGGCGGTGGCCGCGGCCGCGGGTCGGCCGCTGGCGTTCGACGCGCAAGCCATGGCTCAGATCGAGGCCCGTTTCAGACGTTTCGCAAAGCCCATGCCGGAGAGTAATCGCAAGCAGGCCATGTTGCCGGCCGGCGCGACCCTTCTGGAGAACCGCTGGGGGACCGCGCCGGGTTTCGCCATCGAGCTGGAACGGGCTTGGGCGGTATTTCTCCCCGGCGTTCCCCGGGAGATGAAGCGCATGTTCGAGGAGGTGGTGCTGGCCGCGCTGGAACAGCGCTTCCACCTGCGTCCCGGTCGCCTGGTGACCCTGCGTACCGCGGGCATCGGTGAGTCGGCCCTGCAGCAGCGCATCGGCACCTGGACACGACAGGATGTGGTCATCAGCTACCGTTCCATACCCCCGGAGAATCAGATCAAGCTGCGCTTCCCGCCGGGATTTCCAGAGCGGGAGATGCGGGTCATGGCGGATGAGCTGGCCATGCGTATCGGCGCATCCGTTTTCGCAATCGACGGTCTGGGCGGCCTGCCCGCCACCCTGCCGGCGGCGACTTTGGGGCTGCTCAAGGAACGGGGAGAGACCCTGGCGGCGGCGGAGTGGGGGAGCGGCGGCCGACTGTGCAGCCTGCTGCAGGGGGCGGAGGGTGCGAGTCGGGTGCTGGCGCACGGCCACGTTTGCGGATACGGGGACCGGCCGGCGGGCCTCGCGACCGGCGTGGAGATGGTCTCGGAGACCGCGGCCCGTGCTCTGGCAGAGGACGTGCGGCGCGCGACCGGCGCCAGTTTCGGGCTCGGCCTGACGGTGGCTTCCGAGGCCGGCTCCGAGGGTGTGGCCACCTCGCCGGGCACCACGCATATGGCCCTTGCCACGGCGCAGGCGACTCTGCACAGGCAGATACAGCTTGGCGGAGACCAGGATCTGATCCGGCTTCTGGCAGCGGCCGCTGCCGTTGACTTTCTCCGGCGTCACGTGCTGAGTTGACGACCAAAAACGAAAAACCCCGCCACGGGGGCGGGGTTGATGTTTCACGATGACGCCGATTACGCTTCAGGGGCCGTATAGAGCAGGTCCCTGTCCACGTCGCATTCGACAACTTCGTTGACGTCCGGCGCGGCGTAAAGAATGTCCCTGTCCACATCGTACTCGGCCTCCTGCACGCTCCGCGGGGCGCGATAGAGGAGATCCCTGTGCACGTCGTACTGGTCTGCAGCTGCCGCGACGGGGGCCATGTAGAGGATGTCGCGGTCCATGTCGTACTCGGCAGCGGCCGCGCCGCCCGTTATCGCCAGCAGGCCCGTCACCAGGGATGCGGTCAACAGATTTCGAAGCTTCATGATGATTCTCCAGGTAAGTAAGTTTTCAAGTTGCGTACATTAAAGCTCCCCGGTGTTTCATCCGGTTTTCCAGTTTGTAACGAGGTGTTACGCGCAAATAGGCGGGCGTTGACCTGGCGGTCTGTCACAGCATGAAGCTGGTTTACGGCTTGGCCGGGGTTTCGGCGGGAATCGCGCAAGGCGACTGGTGGAGGCCCGTTGCAGACCCCGGAAGGGGCGGCCAGGGTCGTCAGACCCAGCGGCGGTCGAGGGA
>JASJBY010000208.1 GCA_030066245.1 Gammaproteobacteria bacterium | reverse complement strand
TCATGACATGGCTTGAGTAGCTGGCATCCCGGGCGGCTTCAAGCGAGGTGAAAACGAAAGGGGGCGGGCAGGACACATGGGCGTCGATGAACAGGACAAGCTCACGATCAAGCAGGTCCACGGCGTACTCGGGATTCAGCTGCAGATCTTCGATGAACTCCATGGCCGGCCATGCTTGCCGGGCGCTTTGCAGGGACTGCAGCTGCCGCAGACACTCGGGCCCCAGCGCGTCATCACCACGGCCCGGGTTGCCATAGCCAATGACAACCAGCGGTTCGCCACTCATTGGGCGCTGGTCACGTTGCCGGGCGCGGCTCAGGCCGCGGCGCCGGTCCGCGGGAGCGAATGGCGATCTAGAGCGTACAGTCTATGTCACCATTGGCGTGCTTGACGAGGCGGTCCAGCACCCGCCCGTCCCGGCTCACCACCTCCACCTGCAAAGGCATCTTGCCCAGGGCGTGAGTTGCGCAGGAAAGACAGGGA
Source organism: Gammaproteobacteria bacterium (assembly GCA_030066245.1). Taxonomy (GTDB): domain Bacteria; phylum Pseudomonadota; class Gammaproteobacteria; order JAABTG01; family JAABTG01; genus JASJBY01. The sequence goes on along the minus strand of JASJBY010000208.1, from coordinate 9,473 downwards.
TCGTAGGCACGCACCGCGACCTCGATGTGGTTGAGCAACGGTTCCGTGATGCTGTGCCCGTCCAGGTAATTGGTCGCCACCTGGCGAATGGACTCGTTCATGGCCTGATTGTTGTTGGTTGTGGACACGATCAGGTTTGCCTTCTCCACCAGGCCGTCTTCGTTGATGCGGTAGTCATGGAAGAGTGTCCCGCGGGGCGCCTCGATAACCCCAATGCCCTCCGCGGTCATGTCGCCCCGGACCACGCGCTCATCGCCCAGGATGTCGTCATCGTGAAGCAGCGCCTTGATGCCCTCTGCGCAGTGCAGCAGTTCGATCATTCGCGCCCAGTGATAGGCGAGCGATGCATGCACCGGCCCGTCGTCGGCGAGCGCGGCAAATGCCTGTCGCTCCGCTTCCGCAAGGGGCGTGGCGATGTGGTCGCAGTTGTTGACGCGGGCGAGCGGACCCACGCGATACCAGCCGTTGTCGAGCCCCCGCGAGACGATGAAGGGGAATTTCATGTAGCTCCAGGATTTGACGTGCTCGCGGATATGCTGGGTGTAGTCCCGGTAATCCACATGGTCGAAGATGGTATCCCCATTCTCGTCTTTCGCTCGCAGGCCGCCATGATAGAGTTCCAGCGCCCCATCAGGCGCGGTCAGGCTGAGCATGTTGGAACGGATGCTTGCGAACTCGTTGTTGAAGGCCGGATTCGCTGCGTGCAGATCTCGGGTCAGGGCGACGGCGCCCTGGCCCCAGGTAATCATCTGGTCCACCTCGGCAAGCAGATAGTCCCGCTCATCCCGGGACACCGATTTGTTGACGCCGCCGGGTATTGCGCCCGTGCCGTGCACCCGTTTGCCCGCCGTGACGCGGATGACTTCCTGGCCATATCTTCGCAGGGCCACGCCCTGCTTGGCGATGTTAGGGTGGTCAGCGATGACCCCGATGATGTTGCGATGGGCCACGTCATCGTCGAAGCCGAAAAGCAGGTCGGGCGAAGACAGGTGGAAGAAGTGCAGAGCGTGGGACTGCAGAATCTGTCCCAGATGCATGAGCCGTCGGATCTTTTCGGCGGTAGGCGTGAGTTCGCGGGCACCCACCAGCATGTCCACCGCCTTGGCCGCCGCCAGGTGATGGCTGACCGGACATATGCCGCATAGCCGCTGCACCAGCACGGGCAATTCCCAGTAGGGCCGCCCCTGGATGAACTTCTCGAAGCCCCGGAATTCCACGATGTGCAGGCGCGCCTGCTCAATGTGGTTGTCGTCGTCCAACAGCAAGGTGACTTTGCCATGCCCTTCTACTCGGGTAACAGGCTCGATCACTACCCGCTTCAGCCGCTCGGGGTGCTCGGCAGTTTCCAGTCGTCCGTTCATGTCCTTAGTCCTCGGGGAAGGACGGCAACGCCGTCTCAGTCGTAGTGTATCTGGGTGTACGGCAGCGCAATGGGCTGTCCGGTCAGCAACTCGTTCAGGAACGTCCAGATGGCATCCGCCGCCGGCGGGCAACCGGGCAGAAAGTAATCCACATTCACCACTTCGTGGATAGGGTGGACCTTGTTGAGCAGCAGTGGGATCTCCGGGTCGTTCGGAATCATCGGGTTATCCACGCCAACGCCGTCCACGTAGGCCTCCGTGAGACAATCCGCGAGCTCGAACTGGTTGCGCATGGCGGGAATGCCGCCATTTATGGCGCAGGCGCCCATCGCCACCAGCACCTTGCAGTGTTCGCGAAAATCCCGCAGCACCTCCACATTCTCGGCGTTGGCGACTCCGCCTTCGATGATGCCCACATCGCAGCGACCGACCCTCTTGATGTCGGTGAGCGGCATCCTGTCGAACTCGACCACCTGGATGAGATCCAGCAGCCGCTCGTCGATATCCAGCAACGACATGTGGCAGCCGAAGCAGCCTGCCAGCGAGGCGGTGGCAACCTTTGCCTTTTCACTCATTGCTCTGGTCTCCTTGCTCGGCGGCTCGCGCGTCCCCTACCTCGCTAATGGGCTGGCGGTCGTAGAGCCGCTCGCCTATGGGCTTGTCGTAGCCCTGGTGCTTGAAGAGTATGGCGCCCACGGGACAGACGTGGGCTGCCTTGTCGCCGGTATGGAAATCGGTATCACCCAGGCGGCCGGATGGTGAATTCACGACGAGGCGGGAGTTGATACCCCGGCCGCTGATGGCGAACAGATCCTTACCGTCCATGTCCCGGCTGGCGCGCACGCAAAGCTCGCAGAGAATGCAACGGTTGAAATCAATGAAGAAATCCGGGTGCGACGCATCCACGGGTCGCTGGGGATAGAAGTGGTTGTAGTGAGGCGACAGCATGCCCACGTAGTATGCGACCGCCTGCAGCTGGCAGTTGCCACTGGCCTCGCAGGCGGGACAAACGTGATTCCCCTCCACGAAGAGCATCTGCAAGAGGCGGCGTCGCTCGGTCTGCAGTGCCTCGGTCGAAGTCTCCACAACCTGATCGTTCTGTGCCGGCATGGTGCACGCTGCCGCGGTGCGGCCGTTCACCGTGACGGTACACACGCGACAGCTGCCATGGGGCTTGAACTCAGGGTTATGGCAAAGATGAGGTATGTAGGTCCCAGCTGCCATCGCAGCATCCATGATGGTCTGGCCTTCGGAGAAAGGCACCTTCTGGCCATCGAGCAGTATGCTGGCCTCTTCGCTCCGTGCCACTTCGTCCGACACTGCTTCCGCGGCCGTCCCCTGCCCATCGAGTCGTACGCTGCTTTGCTCGCTCATGGCTACTCCGTTTGAGGCTATCGTTCTTACCTGTCTACCCTGCGGATTGCTGGGCGCTCCCGCCTGCTGGCCGAATCTGCTGCGGGCTTACAGATGGGCAGCAGAGTCTTCGCGACCGGTCAGCTGGCGTGCTTCCTCCAGTGCGCCATCCAAATCGAAGGCCGGCTCGAAAGCCGTGGACTTCAGGCGACGCTGGTAGACGTCGGAGAATTTATCCAAGGTATCCAGGATGGCATTCGGCGCCGTGGAGCCCAGACCACACTGGCTGGTCTCTTGCATGACCGAACCCAGGTTACGCATCTCCTCCAGATCGGCTTCGGTACCGTGCCCGGCGTATACCTTGTCCATCAGGTTCTTCATCAGAGACGTGCCCACCCTGCAGGGAGTGCAGAACCCACAACTCTCATAAGCGAAGAAATGGGCGAAATTACGCGCCATGTCGAGCATGTCCCGGTCGCGATTGAACACCATGAAAGAGCCACCTGTGGCCACGTCCTCGTAAGCGATGCGCCGGTCGAACTCCGATTCCGGAAAGCAATGACCCGCCGCGCCGGCCACCTGAACCGCCAGCGCATTGTCGGCACCGCAGTCAGCCAGCACCTGACGCATGGTCACACCGAAGGGGTACTCGTAAATACCCGGACGGGCACAATCGCCGGACACACTGAGCAGTTTGGTGCCCTTGGATTGTTCCGTGCCCATGGCGGCGAACCAGTCGCCTCCGCGCTCGGCAATCAGGGCCGCGCACACGAAGGTCTCCACGTTATTGACCACGGTCGGCTTGTTGACGAACCCGTGTGTTACGGGAAACGGCGGACGCACGCGCGCCACTCCACGCTTTCCCTCCAGCGACTCGATGAGGGCGGATTCCTCACCGCACATATACGCTCCCGCCCCCAAATGGATCTCGATGTCGAACGAAAAACCCGGCACGCCGAGGATGTTCTCGCCCAGCAGTTCCGCCGCGCGCCGCCGTTGCAGCACGGTTTCGAGCGCCTCCAGCATGTAACGGTACTCGCTGCGCAGATAAAGATAGCCTCGCTGGGCCCCGATGACGCGGGCGCACAGGGTCATACCTTCGAAGACCCGGTCCGCATCACGATTCAGAAGGACGCGGTCCTTGAACGTACCCGGCTCGCCTTCGTCGGCGTTGCAGACCACGTAGCGCTCAGTGGAATGGGTCTCACGACACAACGACCATTTGATGCCGGTTTTGAAGCCAGCGCCGCCGAGCCCGCGCAGCCCGGAGCGGACAATCTCGCCCAGCACGGCCTCCTCGCCACGGTCGAGCACCGCCCGCAGGGCGGCGCCGTCCTCCAGCGCCGTGCCCAGCAATGCATCCTCGCGGCGAATGTTGTCCTCGACCTGGAAGTATGCCGCGGGCCACTCCGACAGCGGTTTGCCCGCATCGATCAGCTCCACCATCTCGTCTACCCGTTCCTTGTTCAGACGGGTGACGGTGTAGCCGTTCACCAGACCGGCGGGCCCCTGGTCGCACATGCCCGTGCACGAAGCGTTGCCGACGCTCACCCGACCGTCGGCCCTGGTTTCACCGACAGACACGCCCAGCCGCTCGCAGAGATAATCCATGAGGGGCTGCTTTCCGAGCATGTGATCCGTAATGCTGTCGCTGAGCAGTATCTCGTATTGACCGCGCGGGCTGGTGTGGAAGAACGAGTAGTACTCGACGACACCCTGCACCCGCCCGAGGGATACGCCAAGCGCCGCAGCCACCTGTGGCATTGCTTCGCTGGGCACATGCGAGTACCTGTCCTGAACCTCACGCAGAACGTTAATCAGCTGAAGGGGATCCCGTGAGTACTGGTCGGTCACGCGGGAGATGAAATTACCCAGATCCGATGAGGACATTGCCCTACCTCGTTGTGTGCCGAAACAGCCGAAGCACGGACTGACGGCCTGCCTGCCTGCGGTCGCCCATCCATGGCCGGGTCAACGGTCGATAGGATACGCTCTTAAGCGGTCCGACTACCAGTGCAACCTTGACCGGGGCTGGGGATGGTTGCACAGCAAGGTGACAACACCGTGACGCGGGCGGCGGCCCGGAAAAACGCCCAGGCAACAGGATTTGCCGTCATCGAGGTGGTTTCCGCCGCCTGCCACGCGGCGCTTGCGCACATGACAGGGGCCACTGCCTTCGCTAGCATGGAGAGCCTTCCCCGCCCGACGTCGACTCGTGTCCATGGCCAGAAGCTTGCGACGATGGATCCTGTTGCTGGTCCTGCTCGCCGGCGGTGCGGGGGGCGTCTGGCAGCTTACCCGCCCGGAGCCCGTGACCGTGGTGCTGGCAACGGTCGACGTGGGCAGCGTCGATGCCACGGTGGCGAATACCCGCGCCGGCACCGTCAAAGCCTGCCGACGTTCCCTGCTGGCACCCGCCACAGGAGGCCAGGTGGCGCAGCTGCCCGTCACCGAGGGGGACCGTGTCGAGGCAGGTCAGGTCCTGATGACCATCTGGAACGACGACCTGCGGGCGCGCGTGCAGCTGGCAGAGAGTGAGGCGGCGGCTGCCGTGGCCCGCTCGGAGGAGAGCTGCCTTCGGGCCGAGGTGGCCGAACGCGAGGCCCGCCGCCTGGTGCGTTTGAAGGAACAGAAGCTGGTCTCCGAAGAGCGCGTCGATCGGGCCGTCACCGAGTCCAGGGCGGGCCGCGCGGCCTGCCGGGCGGCGTTGGCAGCCGCAGAGGTTAGCCGGGCGAGGGTCGCGGTGGCCCGCGCCGAGCTGGCGCGAACCGTCCTACAGGCTCCCTTTGCGGGCATCGTCGCCGAGGTCAACGGGGAGCTGGGTGAGTTCATCACGCCTTCCCCTCCCGGCATTCCAACCCTGCCGGCGGTTGATCTCATAGACGACAGCTGCCTTTACGTCTCCGCCCCCATCGACGAGGTGGACGCGGCAGAGATCCGCCCGGGCATGTCGGCGTGCGTGTCACTGGATGCGTACCCGGGGCGGCGTTGCGAAGCACGCCTGCGGCGCATCGCACCTTACGTTCAAGACTGGGAGCGACAGGCTCGCACCGTGGACGTGGAGGTGGAGTTCACCGACGCGAGCGGCACGCAAGGCCTGCTGGTAGGCTACAGCGCGGACGTGGAGGTGGTGCTGGCGACCCACGAGCAGGTCCTGCGGGTGCCAACCGAGGCGGTCATGGAGGGCTACCGGGTGCTGCTGTTCGACCCCGCTTCGGGCCGACTGGTCGAGCGGCACTTCGAGCAAGGCCTGGCGAACTGGGAATACACCGAGGTGGTCTCCGGCCTCAGTGAGGGTGACCGGATAGCCGTCTCCATTGACCGCGAGGGCATCGGGGCGGGCACTCTGGTGACGCCGGAGAACCAGGACCGGGGAAGCGCCAGCCGGTGATTCGCCTGCGGGGCATTCAGCGCCGGTTTGTCGTGGGCGACCAGAGCGTGCACGCCCTGGCGGACGTGTCGCTGGATATCACCGATGGAGAGTATGTGGCGATCATGGGTCCCTCCGGCTCGGGCAAATCCACGCTGCTGCACGTGATCGGTCTGCTGGACCGGCCCGACGCGGGCGAATACCGCCTCTCGGGTCGGGATGTGACCACCCTCGATGACGACGGGCTCGCACACATCCGGCGCAGCCAGATCGGCTTCATTTTCCAGTTCTTCCACCTGGTCCCCCGTCTGAGCGCGGCGGATAACATCGCGCTGCCGCTGGTTCTCGCGGGTATAGCACCGCAGCGCCGGGCCTCGGTGGTGGCACGGGCCCTGGAAGAGTTCGGGCTCATGGACCGCGCTCGCCATCGCCCGGACCAGCTCTCGGGCGGTCAGCGACAGCGGGTCGCCATCGCCCGAGCCACTGTCATGGAGCCTGCCGTGCTGCTCGCCGACGAGCCCACCGGCAACCTGGATCGCGCCACGGGTTTCGAAGTGATTCGAATACTGGAAGCACTGACGGATAAAGGCATCACGCTGGTCATGGTCACCCACGATCCCGAGCTTGGCAGACGCGCCCGGCGGCAGATACACATGCGGGACGGCCGTGTGGTGGAGGATAGCGGCCGCCGGCAATGACGTGTGAACGCACCAACGGATCCCGTCGCACGGTTTGCAAGGGGTCCGCCGTGGCACTGCGGCCGCCTGCCTCGACCCCTGGCGCCGGCGGCCCATGACGCTGGCGGATGTCCTGCGCTTCGCCGGCACGGCCCTGCGCGGCTACCGCCGCCGCAGCCTCCTGATGCTCCTCGCCATGGCCATCGGCGTCGCCGCCGTGATCATACTCACGGCCCTGGGCGAGGGGGCAAGACGGTATGTGACAGGAGAGTTCGCTTCCCTCGGCACCCATCTGCTCATCGTTCTGCCGGGACGCTCGGAGACGACCGGCGGGCCGCCGCCGCTGATGGGAGAAACCCCGAGAGATCTGACCCTGGACGATGCGCTCTCTCTGACCCGCAGCCTCTATGTTCGCCGGGTGGCACCCATCTCGGTGGGCTCGGCCCCGGTTTCCTGGCAGCGCCGCGAGCGGGAGGTGAGCATCGTCGGCTCCACGGCAAGCTTCATCCACGTGCGACATCTGCGTATGGCGAAAGGGCGGTTTCTCCCGGCGATGGACCCCCGGCGAGCCAAGCCCGTGTGCGTCATCGGCAGCACCGTCCGCGAACAGCTGTTCGGTCCCGAGGCGGCGCTCGGCCAGTGGCTGCGCGTGGGCGATCGTCGTTTCCGGGTGCTCGGCGTGCTGGCTTCCGAGGGACGCTCCCTGGGTATCGACCTGGACGACGTGGTGATTATTCCGGTGGCGTCGGCGCAGGCCCTTTTTGACGCGCCGTCCCTGTTTCGGATCCTGGTGGAGGCCCGGGGTCGCGATGTCATTGGCCGCGCCGAGCAGGAAGTCCGCCGCATCATTCAGCGCCGCCACGAGGGCGAGGACGACATCACGGTCATCGCCCAGGATGCGCTGGTGGCCACCTTCGACCGCATTTTTCGCGCCCTCACCTACACTGCGGCAGGCATAGCGGCAATCAGCCTGGCGGTCGCCGGCATCTTGATCATGAACGTGATGCTGGTGGCTATTTCGCAGCGCACCTCGGAAATCGGCTTGCTGAAATCACTGGGGGCCTCCGGACGCCAGGTCATGGTGCTGTTCCTGGCCGAGGCCGGCCTGCTGTCCGCATCGGGCGCCGCACTCGGGTTGGGTCTTGGCCTGGCCGCCACACAGCTGGCTCGCCAGCTCTGGCCGGTGCTCGACATGGTGCCGCCGCTTTGGGCCGTGCTGGCGGGGCTGGGAGTTGCCCTGGCGACCGGCCTCGTTTTCGGGGTCATGCCCGCACGCCGCGCCGCCCGCCTGGACCCCGTGCGGGCCCTGTCCCGGCGCTAGCCCGTGCGGCCGGCCGACCTCATCGGACTTGCCACGGGCGCCATCGTCGCCCATCGGTTGCGATCCCTCCTGACCACGCTCGGCATTGCCGTCGGCATCGCCGCCGTGGTCCTGCTCACGTCCATCGGGGAGGGGGTGCATCGATTCGTGCTCACTGAGTTCACCCAGTTCGGCACCAACCTGGTGGCGGTTACACCGGGCAGAACCGAGACCTTCGGCATGTCCGGGGCGATCATCAGCAACGTGCGCCCGCTGTCCCTGGACGACGCTGAGGCGCTGGGACGACTGCAGTCGGTGACGGCTGTCGTGCCCGTGGTGCAGGGCAATGCCCGCGCCGAATCCCGTAATCGCGACCGGCGCACCATGGTCCTTGGCGTCGGCTCCGAGGTGCCCCGAGTCTGGCAGATGCGGGTGCGAAGCGGCCGCTTTCTTCCGTCAGGCGATCTGCGCACCGGACGAGCCGTGGCGGTGCTGGGCAGCACCCTCCGCCAGGAGCTCTTCGGCCACCGCAACCCCCTGGGCCAACCCGTCCGAATCGGCGGCGAACGCTTCCGGATCATCGGCGTCATGGAGCCCAAGGGCCAGTTTCTGGGATTCGATTTGGATGACACCGTTTACATCCCCGCCAGCAAGGCGCTGCAGCTCTTCAACCGGGACAGCCTCATGGAGATCGACCTTCTCTATCGGCCCGGCACACCGGTGGCGGAGATCAGCGCCGCGGTGGAGCGCCTGATGCTGGCCCGTCATGGTCACCCGGACTTCACGGTGGTCACCCAGCAGCAAATGCTCGACGTACTCGGGTCGGTGCTGAATGTGCTTACCATTGCCGTCGGGGCCCTTGGCGGCATCTCGCTCCTGGTCGGCGGCGTCGGCATCATCACCATCATGACCATCGCGGTCAACGAACGGGTATCGGAGATCGGCCTGCTACGGGCGCTGGGTACGACGCGCCGGCTGGTCATGACGCTGTTTCTGGGAGAAGCCGTCGTGCTCGCAGCCCTGGGCGGACTGGCGGGCCTGGTGTTGGGCATCGCCTTGGCGCAGGCGCTGCGCCTGTTCGTGCCGGCCTTGCCCGTGCACACCCCGTGGAGCTACGCGGTGTTGGCGGAACTGCTGGCCGTGGTCGTCGGACTGCTGGCCGGCGTGCTGCCGGCACGGCGGGCGGCATCCATGAAACCGGTGGTAGCACTGCGCGAGGAGTGAGCCGCCTAGCCCGGAAAAAAGCCGATCCCCAGGCATCGTTTTCCTGCCGACGGCCGCGCAAAACCGGGGCGCGCCCTTGCGCATTGGTGTTCGGTTAGGGCCGTACCGGCATGAGTGGCCGGGACCGTCGGCCGCAGGGATAGCGGCCGTCGAGCCTACAGGGAGGTATTCACGGCGTGTCCCGGCGG
>JASJBY010000207.1 GCA_030066245.1 Gammaproteobacteria bacterium | reverse complement strand
AGTCCCATCGATACACAAGTATTCGCATATGGGGCTCCATCGGCTTCATCGTCGCCGTGGTCGTTCTCGGTCCCCAGCTGGATGCGCGAGGCGCCGGCATCTTGCCGCCTGTGCTGGTTGCGCTCATGGCCGGCATATGGGTCATGAGCCTCGTGGTGCCTGAGCGTGCCGCGGGGCACCGATCCATAGGTCACCAACCCCTCTCGCAGGTGCTTCGGCGCCCCGAAGTGCTGGCCTTGATCGTCGGCAGCTTCCTCATGCAGGCCAGTCATGGACCCTACTACGCCTTCTATTCCATTTACCTGGAAGAGCATGGTCACAGTCGAAGCCTTATCGGACAGCTGTGGGCCCTCGGTGTGCTGGCGGAAGTGGTGCTCTACGCGGTGATGCATCGCCTGCTTCCGCGCTTCGGACTCCGGTCTTTGTTCCTGCTCAGCCTTGCGCTGACGACCCTCCGCTGGGTGGTGATCGGGCTGTTTCCGCTGGATCTGCCGCTTCTGACCATGGCGCAGGTGCTGCACCTGGCGAGCTTCGGCATTTACCATGCAGTGGCTATACAACTCTTTCACCGTTACTTCGTGGGACGGAATCAGGGTCGAGGGCAGGCGCTTTACAGCAGCCTGAGCTTTGGCGCCGGTGGTGCGCTGGGAAGTCTGTTGGCGGGTTACATGTGGGATGGTGCCGGGCCGGCGGCGACTTTTTTCGGGGCAGCCGTCGTCAGCGCAACCGCGTGGGGCATCGTGTGGCGCTGGCTGGACGGTGAGGAGGCGCGGCCCCTACGACCCTCTGAAGCGGGGGTCTGAGCCGGACCTATTCGCTTCCGCGCAGGCCGACCACGTTGGTGCCTGCCACAATGAAGTCACCGACGTTCACGTTGGCGGGTTTGCTGATCAACTGGAGCCCGTGTAGGGGGTGGACCACATAGGTGCGACATTCCGCATGCAGGGGAACCAGATGGATGCTGCCGTTCTTGAGGGTCACCGCGGCCTGGCGTCGCCCGGTAAGGACCCGATCCAACGTGAAATTGCGGCTCCGGGCCTTGGCGGCCCGGGCGCCCGAGCACCAGCGAATGTTGTCCTGTCCTTCGCGCTGGGGAAAAGCCAGCCCCGGCGGGTTCGGCTTGCGGCCGATCTCCGCTGTCTGTCCGTCCGTGACCCCCAATCGCATGGGTGTGTCCGCCACCATCAATCCCTTGTAGCCTGCGTTCACGGCGCGATAGCGAATTTGACCCGATGGCACCGCGATGGTGACGTCGTTCTGCAGCGGAGTCGATTCCCCCGGCGCCAGCAGGCTACCCCCCACGGATATGCCCTGGATGAGGGCGTGAAAGACCACCCGGTCGGGCCTGACTTCCACGCGCGCGACGGCTTGCTCGGAGCGCGGCACCCAGCTACCGTCGGCAAGCAGCTCGTAAGAGTAGCTGGCCACCACCTCCGAAAGCGGAACTTCGGGAAGTGCCAGACCGCAGATTATCAGCTCCAGGTCGGCGCGGCTCTTCACGTCCAGAAGCATGGTCGAGGCGTCGTCCAGGGCAGAGGTCATGGCGGGCCGCTCGGCCGCCCGAATCGCCTCCTCGAGCGCACCATCGATGGATTCAGAGGTGCCGATCACCAGCCCGTACCCGGCATCCACCCAACCCTGGCGGTGTGCAGTGGGAATATTGTAGGCGGCCAGGTAGAAGGAAGCCGGATCGAGCACGGGCAGTGCGCCGACAGCCTCTTCCAGCTCCGGCGAACCGGCTTCGAATCCTTCCAGCAGTATCACCGGGTCCGGGGGCAGCGAAGGCGGACTAACGCCCTTGCGGTAGCGGACCAGCTTCTCGTCTCTCGCGGCGGCGGCGATTCCCGGAGGGAGCCAGCTCTTGTACGGCGGGACCACGCGGAAGCACTCCTGCTCGGTGGGCAGACCCTTGAGGCGGAACAGGCCCACGTTCTCCCAGGGTATTTCCGCGTCATTCATGCACACCCGGGTACCGATCCCGAACCAGATCTCCCGAGCCGGGGTGATGCTGAGTATGCGCGCGGCGAGGTTGACCGGCTCGCCGAAGGCATCGCCGTCGATCTCCTCCACGTCGCCGGTGGTTATGGAGATGCGGATATCCGGTGTGTCGCCGCCACGGGTCTTGTGCTGTATGTCCAGAGCGGCACGGACGCCGTCCGTGGCTGCCGGAAACATGCAGAGAAAGGAATCGCCGATGTTCTTGACGATCCGGCCACCGTGGCGTTCGACTATGGGGCGGACCATCTCTTCGTGTTCACGCAGTATCCGCCTCAGGCCCTCTCTGTCCGTGCCGGACACCTTTTCCGTATAGCCGGCGAGGTCGGTGAATAGAACGGTGCGTGTGGCTGTCACGGGACCCTATATCCGTATCAACGTGCGAGCGGCGGCCTCTGCACAGGGCGCAGCCCATGGCGGTTCCACCATACGGGCCGGGATGAACGCCGAGAAACCGAGCAGCCGCTGCCTCCGTATCCTGGACGGCGGCCCGCTCTCATGAGAATTGCGTCACTTCCTTCGTAACCTTTACTTTGGCAGGAGCCCGCGCTGCGCCCTCGGGCCGCTCTGAGGTGCTTGCCGGTCCTGTGCCATCGCGGGAGATCTACCCGGCCCGCTCTGCGGCTCAGGTTAAGCAGCTTCCTACCGACATACTATAGCTATACTGACTACCGTTGGAGGACTGGGCGGTTTTCGGCACCGTTCGGGCGAGAGGAAGCAAAAAACCCAGGTGGCGGCGCCGTCCGCACCCTGGACGAACCGGGGGGCCTGGGCCGGTGTTTTCCCGCAGGGGGCGGCCTGAGGCGGCTTTCGCGGACCCTACATCAGTACGCGTAATGGAAAGACGTGCTTATCCCCGCTATGCGCTGCAGCTGGATGCGTTGTGCACGGTGAGCAATCTACCGCCGCAGCCGTGCACGGTCCGAAACTTCTGCCTCGGGGGACTGTTCATTGCCTTTGATGCGCAGGTGCGCGAGACGGTGTCCCGCTACAAGGGCGCCTTCAACAGCGATGAACCCCTGGAAATCTCGTTCGGCGTCGCCACCGAGCAGGGACATCGCCAGCAATTTCAGGTCGGCTGCAAGGTCGCGCGTGTGACGGCCACTGGAGTTGGCGTCTCCTTCACCCGTCCCGATCCCGTCGCTATCGCAACACTCCATCGGCTGGCCATGCAGTATGCTGATCATGGTGGCCAGGATGATGGCTCGCAAGCTACTCCCGCGGCGTTGAAGACGGCGCCGGGCCGCAAAATCATGGAGGCCTGCAGCAAGGCTGTCTCCGACCTGCTGACCGCAAAGTTCAACACCTTGTTTACTCAGATCGGCAGCCGATTGGTGACTGCGGCCGGCGAGTCAAAGAGCAATGTCGAACAGACCACCTATTTCGATGCGATTACCGAGCTCAATACCCGTCAGGCGGCTATCAGCGAGGAATTGCCCAGAACACTCATGAGCGGGTTTGGTCAGCTCGGCACCTTCCGGGTGCAGAGAAAAGACCAGCACACCACCCAGGAGCTTTCAGAGCTGTCCCTGGTGGACAAGGACGCTTTCGAGGACTTTCTCGCTGTCTCCGAGATGATCTCGCGCGCGGAAGAGCGTTTCCTGGGTCAGCTCACCGAGTTGGAGAACCGGCTCACACGGCTGGTTGGGCGTCGCATCGAGTCGTCCAGCAACCCGGTAGGCCCAGCGGCTGTGTGCCACGCGTTCGGCGATCTGCTCGAAGGTTTGAACGTCGCGCCGGGACCCATGAAGCTTGTCTACGGCTGCTTCGAGAACGAGATAGTTCAGCCCCTGGGAAAACTGTACGAAGCACTCAACGGCGTCCTTCAGGAAGCGGGCATTGCACCGGCCGAGCGCCAGCCCCCACCATCACACCGACCCCATGGAGCGGCGGGTATTCAGGAGCCACCGGTCTCGGATGGCTCGGCGACAGCGAATCTGGAGCAAAGCCTGGGCCAGGAGCCGGTGATGCCGGAGGCCGCCTACGGCGCTCAGCCGTTTGCCAACACGCCGACCTCCGGACCGGCGGCGGTTGCCGGCGCGGCACCGCGCGGCGGAGGTGGAACGACGGGTGCCGGCTACCCGGGGGGACCTGGTCTGGCGGCAGGCGGCGCGGCGGGCCCTGGAATGGCAGGACCCCAGGTGGCTGCGGCGGGTCCTGGAATGGCGGGGCCTCAGGCGGCCGCGGCGGGCGCCTACGCGCCGGCCCCAGTGGAGGCTGCGCCGGGACAGGTCGTCACGCCCGGCATGTCCCCGCCTGTTGTTGACCCGAGAGGATCCGGCGGCGGGCCGGCACCGGGTCTAGCCTCGGCTTCAGGCCACCCCGGCGGCGGGGCCGCCGCACTCGGACCGGGCGCCGGTCTGGTCCCGGAACATGGCCACGAGATCATGCAGGCGGCTTACCTGGCCGCACAGACGCTGCTCGGGCTGCAGCGCCAGGTCGGTGCGGCAGGCATACCCGTGGTGGGCGGCGCTGCGGAGAACATGGCGCCGGAGGCGCAACAGGCTCTGCCGGCGTACCAGACGAGCCAGATCGTCGAGACCCTGTCCACGCTGCAGCGTCAGGAGCAGGCCCAGAGCCCCGAAGCCCTCCTTGAGCTGGACCGCAGCGCCCAGCTACACGATGCGCTGAACCGCCGACATGCCGGTGACGGGCCGAGGCGCATCGGCGAGCGCGAAGCGGACGTGCTTTCAGTGATCGGCCAGATGTTCGAGGCCATCGTACAAGACGATTTGCTGCCCAATCCGGTCAAGCGGCGCATGGTGAGGCTGCACACGCCGCTGCAGAAAGTGGCGCTTCTGGATGACGGGTTCTTCCGCGAGGAAACCCACCCCGCCCGCCAGGTGTTGAACCAGATGGCCCGCCTGGAGACGGGCTTCGATGACGAGGGGACGTGGGCAGTCGTCGATCCGGCCGTCCGGCGTATCGTGACCGAGTTCGACGACGATGTCGGGTTGTTCAAGGAGGTGGTGGACGACCTGGACCAGCTGCTACATCAGCAGTCGGAGGTTTACGAAGATAACCTGACCGCTGTCATCGCTGCCTGTGAGGATCAGCAGGCTTTCATCAAGTCCCGCGAGAAAGCAGAGGCCAGCAAGCGCAAGTCCGAGGACCGGGGAGTCCCGGAGGAATGGCGTGAGTGGCTCAACCGGGCCAGGCGTATCAAGCCCGGGGCGGCGGTGGCGATGAAAGTCGGTAACTCGCCGCCTCAGCGGTTGACGCTTGCCTGGGTGGGGGAAGACTACAGCTCTTTCGTGTTCGTTGACTCCAAGGGTAAGAAGTCCGCCACGCTCACCTTGCAGGAGCTGGCCATGCACCTGCGGCGCGGCAGCGTTACCGTGCTGCCCGAGTCCGAGCTCTCGGTTGTCGACCGCTCTCTGTATTCCATGCTGCATGGCATGCATGAGCAGCTCGAGCAGCAGGCTACCCACGACCAGCTGACCGGCCTCATGAACCGCCGTGCATTCGAGGAGCGGGTCGCCGCTGCCCTCAAAACGGCCATTCAGGAGCACGAGAAGCATGTGGTTTGCTGGCTCGCCGTGGACGGCTTCGCCGACATCAGCGCGAGCCAGGGGCCGGAGGCCGGCGATGCGTTGCTGGAAAGCTTATCGGTCATCATGCGGCAGAGCCTGGGCGACGACGTTTCCCTGGCCCGGCTCGATGAGCATGAGTTCGGGGCGCTTCTGGCTGGTTGTTCACCGGAGGACGGCTATCGGGTTGTGGAGAGCCTGCGCGGTGCCGTAGAGAAAACTCCCCCGGACCGGGAGGGCCAGGCCGTTGCGGTGACGGTGAGCGCGGGCTTGATCCCGCTGACCAATCGAGTGGAAAGCGTAAGCGCCCTCCTCGAAGCTGCTCACGCCGCCTGCCGTGCCGCGCAGGACGAAGGCGGCAATCGGATCAAGGCGTATCAGGCCGGCGAGGGCCAGGTGGCCGAGCGAAAGGGGGTCATGGAATGGGTCAGCCAGATCAACAAGACCCTCAGCGAGGACCGGGTCCAGCTGCGCTGCCAGCGCGTGCAGCCGCTGCGTGACAACGATATCGGCAAGGTCCAGTACGAGATTTTTCTCGGCTTGCGGGATGACCAGGGGGTGCCGGTGCCTACCGCCGAGTTTCTCGAGGCGGCGGAGTACTACAACCAGATGCCCACCCTGGATCGCTGGCTCATCAAGAACGTATTCAGCTGGATGTCCGAGAACATCGACAAGCTGAAGGACATCAGCGGCTGCGTGATCAATCTTTCGGATCCGACTCTGAGCGACGGTCAGCTGCTGGACTTCGTCATGGAGCAGCTTTCCGAGAGCCGGGTGCCGCCCGGGAAGATCTGCTTCGAAGTCACGGAGACTGCGGCTCTGTCCACGCTTTCCGAGGCCGAGCAGTTCATACGCACCATGACCGAGTTCGGCTGTCGTTTTTCCTTGGATGATTTCGGCGGCGGCGACAAGTCCTACTCCTACCTGAAGACATTGCCGGTTGATTTCGTAAAGATCAACGGGACCTACATCAAGAACATTGCAAACAGTGCCGAAGACTATGCGGTGGTAAAGTCGGTGAACGAAATTGCCCATTTCATGGGCAAGCGCACCATCGCCGAGTTCGTGGAGAGCGAGGATGCCATCCGGCAGCTGCTCGCCATCGGCGTGGATTTCGTTCAGGGTTATTGGATCGAGGAGCCGGTATACCTGGAAGAGCTGGACGTCAGCAGAGGGGCGCCGAAGTTGCGCCAGCTGCTGGACTCCGGAGCAGTGCAGCAACCATATACGCTTCCGCCGGCGGCTCCGGCACAGGCGGCGACGGGGGCCGGTGGAAGCATGCACCACGACGATCAGGAGGGGACCATCCAGCTCGACTGAGCGCGGGTCCCGGTCGGAATGTCTACCCCCATGGCAGAACAAGAGCACACGGAAAAGCTCGGAAAGTACGACATCCAGGGCGTTGCCGGTAAAGGCAGCATGGGCGTCGTCTATCTCGGGCACGATCCCTTCGTCGACCGCAAGGTCGCCGTCAAAGTCTGTACGCTCAGCGAGGACTTCACGCCGGAAGCCCGGGAACGCGCGCGCAAGATGTTCTTCAACGAAGCCAGGGCGGCGGGCAACCTGGACCACCCGAATATCCTACGCGTATACGATGCCGGCGAGGTGGACGGTGAGCCGTACATGGTCATGGAGTATGTGCCGGGGGGGGAAACTCTGCGCAACTACTGCCAACCGCACAGACTGCTGCCCATGGAGACGGTGGTCGAGCTGGTCGCCCAGTGCGCCGAGGCCCTCGACTATGCGCACAAGCGCGGCATTACCCATCGCGACATCAAGCCCGCGAACATCATGCTGACCAAGGAGCGGGTGGCGAAAATCGGTGATTTCGGTATCGCTTATCGAACCCACACGGACCACACCCAGGTGATCGGGGCATTCGGATCGCCCCGTTACATGTCGCCGGAGCAGGCCCGCGACGATGACGTGACCAGCCAGTCAGATCTCTTTTCGCTGGGTGTTGTGCTTTACGAACTCCTGGCAGGAAAGGCCCCTTTTCTCGCCCAGAACCTACCAGGCCTGATTTACAAGATATTGCACGAGGCGCCGGCGCCGGTCACCAGCCTGCGTCCCGAGGTACCGGCTGCGTTGGAACGGATCATCCAGCGAGCCTTGCAGAAAGACAGGGCCGAACGCTACAAGACAGGCCGCGACATGGCCGAGGATCTGGCGGAGGTTTATCGCGACCTCAACCGCCCCTTCGACGACCTGCCGGAGCAGGAGAAGCTTGAGGCCCTGGGCGAGCTCAGGTTTTTCTCAGGCTTCTCGCAAGCCGAGGTGGCGGAAGTGATGAAGGCATCCCGGGTCGAGACCTTCAAGCAGAACGCCGTGATGATGCGTCAGGGTGAACACGGTGACGGCGTCTACGTGCTGGTTTCAGGCCAGGTCCAGGTCGTCAAGAACGATAATCCGATCGGTAACCTCGCGGCGGGTGACTGTGTCGGCGAAATGGCCTATCTGTCCGACGGTGAGCGCAGCGCTTCGGTAGTCTGCGTCAGTCCGGTTACGGCGCTGAGTATCCGTTCACCCGTCAAGGAGTGGGCGTCCTTTCCGCTGCAGGTGCGTTTGTCGAAGGCTTTTCAACGCACCCTTATTGACCGCCTCGCCAAGACAAGCGAGGATCTGTCCACCCACGTGGGCTGATCCAGCGCCTCTGCCCCCGTGGGGGATGGTTTCTGTTTCCCCGGGGTGACGATGGCCGGCAAGACCCTTTATGACAAGCTGTGGGATTCCCATGTCGTGCGCAGCGACGGGGATGGCGCCGCTCTGCTTTACATCGACCGTCAGCTGCTGCACGAAGTGACCTCGCCACAGGCCTTCGAAGGGCTGCGCATGGCGGGCCGGCGGCCTCGGCGGGCTCGGGCCAATCTGGCCGTGCCGGACCATAATGTGCCCACCACGGACCGCTCGCAGGGCATCGCCGATCCGGTATCCCGCCTGCAGGTGGAGACGCTGGACGCCAACTGTGCCGAATTCGGCATTACCGAGATTGCCATGCAGGACCGGCGCCAGGGCATCGTGCACGTGATCGGCCCGGAGCAGGGGGCGACCTTGCCGGGCATGACGGTGGTGTGCGGGGACTCCCACACGTCGACGCACGGTGCCTTTGGGGCGCTGGCTTTTGGCATCGGCACCTCGGAGGTGGAGCATGTGCTCGCTACCCAGTGCCTGATCCAGAGGAAGTCCAGGAACATGCTCGTCTCAGTGGATGGCACCGTGGGCCCGGGCGTGACGGCAAAGGACATCGTCCTGGCCGTGATCGGGGAGATTGGCACGGCAGGTGGAACAGGTTACGCGGTGGAATTCGGAGGCGAGGCAATCCGCGCGCTCTCCATGGAGGGCCGCATGACCGTCTGCAACATGGCCATCGAAGCCGGTGCCCGTGCGGGCATGGTGGCGGTGGACGAGACGACCGTGGAGTACGTTCAGGGGCGAGACTACGCCCCCGTTGGCGATTATTGGGACCAGGCGGTGGCCGCCTGGTTTGACCTGCACAGCGACACGGATGCGGTGTTCGATCGTGAGGTCCACCTGGAGGCGGCGCGTATCCAGCCGCAGGTCACCTGGGGTACTTCGCCGGAGATGGTGGTGCCCGTGAGTGGACGGGTTCCTGATCCGGCGGCGGAGACCGATCCTGTGCGCCGGGAAGGTATGCAACGTGCGCTGGAATACATGGGCCTGGCGCCGGGAACGGCCGTATCGGAAATCCCGCTGGATAAGATTTTTATCGGATCCTGTACGAACTCGCGCATTGAGGACTTACGAGCTGCCGCTACTGTGGTGCGTGGCCACCGCGTGGCGGACAACATCCGACTGGCGATGGTGGTGCCAGGCTCCGGCCCCGTCAAGGAACAGGCCGAAGCGGAGGGACTGCACTCGGTCTTTACCGCCGCAGGGTTCGAGTGGCGAGAGCCAGGCTGCTCCATGTGTCTGGCCATGAACGCGGACCAGCTAGCGCCCGGCGAGCGCTGTGCTTCCACGTCCAACCGCAATTTCGAAGGCCGGCAGGGGCAGGGCGGCCGCACCCATCTGGTCAGTCCCGCAATGGCCGCCGCGGCGGCCATTGCGGGTCATTTCGTCGACGTCCGGAGCTTTGGCTGACCTGCGAGCCTTTCGCCGATAAGGGCATCGGCTGTCAGCCGGTTCGATGTTCCCGGATGCGCTCTAGCCCGGATTTCTCACCGGGCGGACCTTGGATCACAGATTATGTTGGCAAACTCAACACATTGGCTTCACCGAGCCGGTTTTCCTTATCAACAAGCCGTCCTATTCGGTTCTTGACCCACTCTGGCTTTGCATCTTGACCGATCCCCCTTGAGACATAGCTACGGCTATGCCTCTGCGGACGATCGGCCAATCTGCTTTGCCAGAGCGACCCAAGATTCCGACAAAATCGCCGGGAGCGATTTTCAACAGCGGAGCGTAGCGACGCTGGCCCCGCAGGGGCGGAGGGCAGGATGCCCG
>JASJBY010000206.1 GCA_030066245.1 Gammaproteobacteria bacterium | reverse complement strand
AACTGGCCACCGCCGGGGCTCCATGAGCAGGACAAGGCATCATAGGCAGTAGTAAGCGCTCACTCGACCGGGCCCGAGGTAGGAAATATGCGACATCGAAAAAGCGGTCGCCATCTGAACCGCACCAGCAGCCATCGCCAGGCGATGCTGCGCAACATGAGCGCGTCGCTGTTTCGCCATGAGCTGATTCGTACCACCGTCCCCAAGGCAAAAGAGCTCCGGCGCGTGGCCGAGCCGCTGATCACCCTAGCCAAGGAGGACAGCGTGCACCGACGGCGCCGGGCATTCGCGCAGCTTCGGGACGCGGAAACCGTAGGCAAGCTGTTCACCGAACTCGGTCCTCGCTATCAGAATCGCCCTGGTGGCTACCTGCGGATCCTGAAAGCGGGTTACCGGACCGGGGACGGCGCACCTGTGGCGATCGTCGAACTGGTGGACAGACCCACGCAGGCGGAGCCAGCGTCGGACTAAGCGGTTTGCCCGGCGGTTAGGTCCGGGTTTTGCCCTGAACGCATGTCGGGACAGCCGGTCGTGTCCGCGAGCGGCATCCGGCAAGCCCGTGCTTCCACAGGCACGAGCGGCCAACGTACCCCAGAGAACCGATAAGGCTTCGGGTGAGCGTCCGCAATCTCCAATTCCTCTTCAAGCCGCGTGCCGTGGCGGTCATCGGCGCCTCGAACGAGCCGCAAAGCTCGGGCGAGATGGTCATGCGCAATCTGCTCCGAAGCGGCTATACCCATCCCATCATGCCCGTCAACCCGGCCTATGAGGCTGTTGCCGGCGTCGTCTGTTACCCCAACGTGGCGGCGCTGCCGAAGGTACCCGATCTGGCGGTGATCACCACGCCAGCCCCGATGGTGCCGCAGCTTATTTCCGAGTTAGGGGCGCTGGGTACGCGGGCCGCCCTGGTGATGAGCGATGGTATGGAAAAGGCTGGGCCGGAGGCCGGCCGCTCGTATCAGCAGCAAATGGTGGAGGCCGCCCGGCCCCACCTGCTTCGCATCCTCGGTCCGGATCATGCTGGCCTTATCGTTCCCCCCTTGGGCCTCAACGCAAGTCTGGCACACACGGACGCGCTTCCGGGCAACATCGCCTTTGTCACCCAGTCGCGGACTATCGCTTCAGCGGTTCTCGATTGGTCGAGGGCCAACGGAATCGGATTCTCGCATTTCGTTCGGCTTGGCAGTCGGGCCGACATCGACTTCGGTGACCTTCTCGACTACCTGGGCAGTGAGTCCTCCGCACGCGCAATTCTGGTTTACATCGAAACGGTCAGAGACGCCCGCAAGTTCATGTCGGCGGCGCGTGCGGCGGCGCGCAACAAGCCGGTGTTGGCCATCAGGGGGGGGCGGGTCCCGGAGGCAGCCACGACGGCTTCCCTGCACACGGGCGCCCTTGCCGGCGCCGACGATGTCTACGACGCCGCCATCCGGCGTGCCGGCATGCTGCGGGTGCATGACATTGAGGCGCTTCTGGCGGCCGTAGAGACATTGGCCAGGGCACAGCCCCTAGCCGGTGACCGCCTGACGATTCTCAGCAACGGGGGGGGCTCCGCCGTGATGACCACGGACAGTCTGATTCTTGCAGGCGGCCGCCTGGCGGAACTCTCCGAGAAGACACGCAGCAGGCTGCGTCGGCTGCTGCCGGGCAACTGGTCTGGGCAGAATCCGGTGGACATAGGCACCGACGCCCCTGTGGCCCGATACGTGGAAGCTCTGAAAGTGCTGCTGGAGGATCCGGAAACCAACGCCATCGCTTTCATTCACGCGCCCACGGCGCTGGTGCCCAGCGAGCAGATTGCTGAAGCGCTGATTCCGGTAATCAAGTCGTCGCAACGGAATGTGCTGTCATGCTGGCTGGGCGTGGGCGCTGCCGCCAAGGCGCAGCAGAGTTTCGCTGCGAACGGCATTCCAACCTACTACACGCCGGAGGGCGCGGTGAGCGCGTTCATGCAGATGGTGGAGTACCGACGCAACCAGGACATGCTGATGGAAGCTCCGCCGTCGCTACCCACCGACTTCCAGGTAGACAGGGACACGGTTCGATCCCTGGTGAAAGACGTGCTCGCGTCGGGCAGACAGTTGATGACGGAACCCGAGGCGAAAGCGGTGCTGGCCGCCTACGGCATCCCTGTGGTCGACACTCGGGTGGCTGCTGACGCTGAAGAGGCGGTCGGGCATGCCCAGGCGATTGGGTTTCCGGTGGTAGTCAAGCTCATATCGCACGGTCTCAGCCACACATCAGACGTGGGCGGCGTGGTCCTGGACCTGGACACGCCGGAGGCGGTGCGGTCCGCCGTCGAGCAGATGACCGGGCGGCTGCAAGCGCTGAGGCCGGGCGTGCGGATCAACGGTTTTGCGATACAACGGATGATGGAGCGCCGGGGAGCGCGCGAGCTGATCATGGGGGCGACCACCGACGAGGTGTTCGGTCCGGTCATCTTGTTCGGTCGGGGCGGGACGGCGGTGGAAGTGATTGCCGACCGGGCCGTGGCGTTGCCGCCGCTCAACCTTAATCTCGCCCGTGAACTGGTTTCGCGGACCCAGGTCTCCAAGCTCCTCGCGGGCTACCGGAGCCATCCTCCGGCCAACCGCGATGCCGTCTACCGAACCCTTGTTCAAGTCTCCCAGCTGATTAACGACATTCCCGAGATCAACGAACTCGACATCAACCCGATAATGGCAGACGAACACGGCGTAGTGGCGCTGGATGCCAGAATTTACCTGGTTCCATGCCCGGTTACCGGGCCGCAACGCCTCGCGATCCGTGCCTACCCCCGCGAGTTGGAGGAACTCATCGACTTGCATGGACGACCGGTTCTGTTGCGGCCTATCCGACCCGAGGATGAACCGGCTCACCGGGAGTTCCTGTCGCGCCTGGACGAGGAGGATGTGCGCTATCGGTTTTTTCACGTTTTGCAGACGCTGCCGCGCTCTGAGCTTGCACGCCTCACACAGATCGACTACGACCGGGAAATGGCCTTCATCGCCACGGCTGACGACGAGACGGGGCAGCCGGAAACCCTGGGCGTGGTCAGAGTCATGGCCGACCCAGACAATCGCCAGGCCGAGTTTGCCATTGTCGTTCGCAGCGATCTGAAGGGAAAAGGTCTGGGTCGTCGGCTGATGGAGAAGATGGTGCGCTACAGTCGCGACCGCGGCACCGGTGCGCTGGTCATGAGCGTTATGGCAGACAATCGGGGCATGCTGGGTCTTGCAGAGCGGTTTAATTTCGAGCGGCTCAGCACCGAGGATGGTGTCAGCGAGCTGCATTTGTCCTTGCATTGACCCCCGGGCCTGCGCTGCTCCTGGCGAGCCCCCCTTGGGAATCCGCAAACGGCCGCCGACCGAACGGCGACCCGTCGAGCCAGCACGGGACGTCCCCGATCAACGAACAGCGGGCGGTCTTCCGATGGCCGTGCGCTCACACCAAGCATTCAGCATCCGGACGAGGCATCCGGAGAAATCCAGGCTAGCCAGGCTTCGCCCCTACTCAGAAGACCTTCTTTTCCCACGGCAAGCCTGTCGTGCACCTAATCGGTTCTTAGGGGCCGCGATGTCCAGGTGCTGATGAAGCATCCCCGGGAGACGCGTTGGCCTGTGGCGCTGCTTCGACAGGCGATTATCGATCCGGGCACGATCCCGCCTTGACAGGCGCTGTTGGTGGTAGGCGCTTCGCTCACTTTCCTACTTGCCACAAGGTGGGTTGTTGGAGAACCACGGACGCGAGCTTGACCACCGTTTCGGAACAGTGCAACCTCTGACGCGCCAGGGACGGTAATGTCTCGCACGCGTCATATATCCTTTTTCTCTTCCCTGGCCGTCCTTCTCGCTTGCCGGTGGCCGACAGCACATGCTTGTCTGGCGTTGGCGGGCGTCGCGAGGCTTACGACAGTCTCATTTGTACGAGGCCTGTATCAGGCGAACTCACTGCCAAGGGAGATAGAAGTGAGAGCAGGAGCCAGGGATGAACGGCGCAACGCCGCGAAGTGGAGCAACCTGTTCTTGCTCCGCCATGGAGAGTCCACCTGCAACGAGGTGAATCGCTTTGCAGGCACCGTGGACGCCCCCCTGACATCGCTTGGCGAAGCACAAGCGGTTCGAGCCGCTTCCCAGTGGCGCGGCATGCCGCCCGATCTCATCTACGTATCCCCTTTGGCGCGGGCCCGGCGGACAGCGGAACTGTTATGCGCCCGCGTCGATGATACAGAGACTGCGACACCGATACTCCGCGTGGTCGACCGTCTTCGGGAACGGCATTTCGGCGATTTCACACTTCGAAACAAGGCGTTCCTACAGCGCGACGTGGGACTCCGATCCTACGAGCAGGTGCTGTACGGCAACTCGGAATCATTGCCGGACGGCGAGTCCTTCGGCAACTTCTATGGTCGCATCCTGAGCTTCCTGCGCGACGAGATTCATCCGCTGTTGCTGCAGGGCAAGGGCGTGCTCGTGGTAAGCCACAAGTACGTTATAGAGCTCCTGTCCCGCCTTGTTCTACGGATGAAGGCCGAAGCGGCTATGACATTCGACTCCCGAACGCTCGGTTGCTGAACGCGGCCAGGCTACGCTCTTACCTGGTTCACGAGTCCAGGACATGGAACTACCTTCAAGACCGGATAGTTCTCCACCACGCCTCGGTGCTGTTCGCAGGCGTACTCATAGGCGTCGGCCTGCGCTTTCTCAACCTGCTGCCTCCGGTCTCGCCTCTGGTCGGATTCGGCCTGCTTGCCACCGCCACAGCTATCAGCCTGGCGCGTGTCGCACTTCTGGATTGGAATCTGACACTGAACCGCGGCGTCATCCCCGTGCGGCGCATACTGGTCCGCTACGCGCTGTTCCCTCTCGTCGTGGGCCTCGCCGCTCAGGCCGGCGTGGCGGGAGCGCTTGGGGTTCAGGACATTTGGATCTTCACCCTGGCGATTCTCCTGGCCGCGCCGTCGGCCATCACGGCGCTGACCATCAGTCGGATTAATGGCGGCGTCGTCTTGCCAACCGTCTACATGATCCTCTTGTCGACAGTGGTCAGTACCACAGTCGTTCTTCCTCTGTTGCAGTTCTACTTTAAAGAGCAGCTGGCGGGACTTGTGGCGCTTCTGGTCGGCCTGTCGGCGCTCGGGCTTCTGGGGCCTCTGGCGGCTGTCGCTTTTCTCCGCGTGCGATACCCTATCGAGACCGCCATGCTGGCGGAACGCAGTGCCGCTCCTGCCGTCCTGGTGCTCACGCTGTTCGTGATTCTCTCCTTCCAGAGCATTCAGCTGAACACCTTCTTTCCTTACGGTGTCGTTGCCACGCTAATCGGACTGGCACTGCGAATCAGCGCTCTGTTGCTGCTTCGCCGGAACAGCCTTTATTCAATCGACGACTATCTATCCATGAGCTACCCGAATATCTTTCTCGTTATCCTCCTGGCTTCCCTTCTGGAGGTGAATGAATTGCTCTACGTATCAACCTGGTTTCTTCTGCCGATGTTCGCCCTGGCCCCGCTGGACGAGTGGTTGTGCCGGCGTATTCACCTGTCGGGCTACGATGTGCGGATGTTGTCCTTCCTCAGGGTTGAACGGCCGGCGTTCGAGGAGGAAGACTGAACTCACGCAACTGACTCAGGTTGTGCCCAGCACCTTCGCCTCGCGTCTTGCGTCGCCTTCAGCACTTGTTCCTCACCGTGCATCGACGACGTTTTGCCCGAGCCCTGCGCCTTTCGGGGTGAAATGGGCGCCTGAGAATTCCGACCAGATCTAGGCCGGATTTCTCACCGGGATTCGGAATCTTGGGTCGCTCTGGCAAAGCAGATTGGCCGATCGCCCGCAGAAGCATAGCCGTAGCTATGTCTCAAGGGGGATCGGTCAAGATGCAAAGTCAGAGTGGGCCAAGAACCGAATAGGACAGGCTGTTCACAGGGAAGACCGGCTCGGTGAAGCCAATGCGCTGAGTTTGCCAACATAATCCGCGCTCCGAGTCCGCCTGGTGAGAGATCCGAGCTAAAGACTTGACTGCCAGTACGCGCACCAGCCGGGCGGCGGTGACGCGGCAGGCATACCTGCTCTCCTGCGTAAAGTTTCCCGGGGCGCTGCCGACTTTAGCATACGGCGCATTGTGGACGAACCGGCGTGTGAGACGGACCGGCTGGTCGAGCGTGCATGAAATAAACGGTAGTCAAAACATGTTCAAAAGGTCCTGTGCCGTTGCTGCCTTCTTCGCTTCGTTCGTCGCGCTGACTGGGACGGCGTCTGCTCAGGAACGGCCTGCCCGGGTGATGATCGTGCACAGCTATGACCAGCACCACATCTGTGGCGCACCCCAGGCGAAGGGAATCGTAGAAGCGCTCGCGGCCAACGGCTGGCGGCAGGGGCAGAATCTGATCATCGACTCCTTTTACATGGACACAAAGAAGACCTACACGACACCGGAGGCCATCCGTAACCGAGCGGATCTGGCCCTGGCGGCGATTCGGGAGTTCAACCCGGACGTAGTCGTGGTGCTGGATGACAACGCCATTCGCGAGGTGATGCTGCCGCTGGTCGGTAAGGATGACGTGTCTCTGGTGTTCAGCGGCATGAACGGCCAGCCGGAAGACTACAGCCGGAAAACCCACTTCATGGAATCTCTTTCCATGCCCGGGCAGAACGTCACTGGTGTCTACGAGAAGCTTTACGTGCATAAGTCGCTGGTGGTCATGAACGCGGCGCTGGCCGAGCTGCCCAGGGGAGACAAGGTGGTTGGCATTACCGATTATTCGCCGACGGGTAATGCCATCACTCGACAGTTCGAGATCGAGCTAGAAAAGAGTAGTGCGCCATTGCGTTGGGAGCTTCATCGGGTGCGCGACTTCGAGGAGTACAAGGCCCTCATCGCGGAGCTTAACGGGGACGACAGCGTGAAAGCCATTTACCCGGCCGCGCTGCGTCTCGAGACTGCGGACGGCAACACGTACACGGCGAGGGATATCTTTGCCTGGACGACCGCCCACAGCCGTAAGCCGGAAATGGCACTCAACTACTACTTTGCGGAGATCGGCCTGTTCGGTGGCGCGGCGGTAGACTTCACCGCCATGGGCAGAAAAGCCGGTGAAAAGACGGCGCTGATCCTGTCCGGTACTCCCGCAGCCAGGATCCCCATTGAGGATGCGCCCGACTACGCTATCGTGTTCAACCTGGAGCGTGCCGGTCAACTGGGTATCGATATACCGAAGCCGTTGCTGACGGCCGCCGATCACGTTTACCGCGACGACAAGCCTGGTCAGTAAGCTCCTCGTCTTACAGGACGGGACTGCCGGTGTCAGGTATCAGCCTCCGGGACGTGTGCCCGAAAGCTGGCCAGCTGAAGGTCAGCCTGCTTGCGGGAGCGGTCGTGATCCTGCCGGCTCTGCTGGCGAGCACAGTGCTGTGGGAAGTGCTTTCCCAGCAGATTTACTCCAGCTATGAGAAACGACTTTCCGCGAGCCTGGAAACTTTCGGGCTCATTATGGAGAACCGGCACAGGAATCTCAGCGACGCGCTGACCAGAATAGCGGCGGACAACACAGTTCAGGTTACGCTCAGTCTGGACATCCGCCCGCAGCTGCGTCGCTACCTGCACTCTCAGTACAAGCTGACCGGGCTGGACTTTATTCATGTCGTAGACGGCGAGCATCGGCCCCTGGCGTCAATTGGCGAAACCGCCACAGGCGCGACCATGGCTCCCGGCGTCTGCGCCTACTCGGACACGCTTCCATCGGAAGATCTCATCTACCGCCATGACAGCCTGCTTCTGACCCGCTCTGTGCCGATTCGACAGAAAAGCCGCCTGGTCGGGTATCTGTGCGGCGGCCTCACTGTGACTGACGAGGCATTCATCCATTACCTGAGGGATAAGCTGGGCGGCGTACCTCTGTTCGGCTGGGAAGACCTGTTCATCCGCCCGACTGGTCCGGAGGGGCCGGCGCTTGAGTCGCGGCCCGTTGGCCAGATGTTCGACTACCGGTCGGCCGACAGCAGCTTCAAGGGAATGCTTGGCGTCGCCGCAGTCGGCGACAGAGAAATGACCCTGGGCTTCCTCGTTCCTCTGGAAGATCTGAAGCAAGGCATCGGTCGTGCGATGGGCTCGGTAGGCATAGTGCTGCTGGCTGTGGCGACGATCGCTCTGTTCGCCCTGCGCACCTTCTATCTGAGACGTCAGGCAGAGTCTCAGCTGCAGCAGGAGAAAGAACGTGCCGTCGTCACCCTCGCCTCGATTGCCGATGGGGTTGTCACCACTGACGGTGCGGGAATGATCACGTACCTGAATCCTGCCGCTGAGCGAATGACGGGTTACACCTCGGCTCAGGCCGTGGCGAGAGCCTGGCAGAGCATACTTCATATTCGCGAGGAGGAGACGGGCGCCGTGATGACGGATCCCCTTCTGTTCGAGGCGGGATCGACTACGTACGCTGCCAGAGAATCCGTGTTGGCGAGACCTGACGGCGAAGAACTTGCCATCCATTTTTCCTCGGCACCAATCGATCAGCACGACAGTCAGGCAAACGGAGTCGTGTTTGTGCTCCGGGACGTGGGACCGCAGCGCGAGCTTCAGCGTAGGCTCGAGTGGAAGGCGAGCCGAGACGACCTGACGGGTCTCTACAACCGTGCCGAGTTCCGGCGTCGTGTTGCTGCGTCCATGAACGATGCAAGAGTCCGGGACCTGGAACATAGTCTGCTGTACCTGGATCTGGACGAGTTCAAGGTGGTGAACGACAGTTGTGGCCATGGTAGCGGCGATCAGCTGCTCAAGCAGATAGGCGCCACGCTGCTTTCCCGAACGCGGGTTTCCGACACCGTTGCCCGGCTCGGTGGCGACGAGTTCGGCATTCTCCTGCCCGGCTGTCCGCTTAACCGCGCCGTCGAACTGGCCAATGGCCTTCTGGAGTCTTTGAACGACCAGCGTTTCGGCTGTCGGAACCGGGTCTTCGATGTGGGCGCGAGCATCGGTTTGGTACCAGTCAATGCAAAAACCCAGGACCTGGAAGATCTGATGGCATCTGTGGACGCGGCTTGCTACGTCGCCAAGGAACAGGGTCGGAATCGAGTGCACGTGGGCAGGCTGGATACACAGCAGATTGGGCGTCGCCTGGGCGAGCTCAAGCTGGTTTCTAAAATTCGCCAGGCCCTTAAGGAGGATCGCTTCATCCTATACCATCAGCCGATCGTGTCGGTTGACAGCGCCGATGACCTCTCGGACGCCCACGGCGAAATCCTCCTGCGGATGCTGGACGAACAAGGGAAAGAGCTGCCGCCAGGCGCATTCATTCCGGTCGCCGAGCGCCATGGTCTGATGCCTGACATAGACCGCTGGGTAATCGCGCGGGTGTTCTCCACCCAGAGCCATTGGTACCGCGCTGCCGCGACCCGGCTGCAGACGGCAGCGGCCTCGGGACCGGACGCCCGCGATATCTGCGTTTTCACCATCAATCTCTCAGGCGCATCGGTGGTCGAGGAAGGATTCTTGTCCTACGTCGTCGACAAGCTCCAGGAGCACAACATACCGGGCGAAGTCGTATGCTTCGAAATTACCGAAACATCGGTGATCACTCACCTGGACAAAGCGATCCACTTTATCGCCGAGCTGAAGAAGCTCGGCTGCCGCTTTCTGCTCGACGACTTTGGCAGCGGCATGTCCTCTTTCAGATACCTGAAGAACCTGCCGGTCGACTACTTGAAGATAGACGGGCTGTTCGTCAAGGACATGGTCAACGATCCCATCGACTACGCCATGGTCAAGGCCATCAACGACATCGGCCACGTGATGCGTCTCAAGACCATTGCCGAATTCGTGGAGAACGATGACATACTCCAGGAGCTCAGGATCATCGGCGTCGACATGGCTCAGGGCTACGGCATTGCTGTGCCGTGTCCTCTTGACGAGGTCAGGAGGACAGAGTCCGCGCCGCGGGCCACGGCCTTGCGGAGCGGTTGACTGCCGAAGACAGCGGCAGGCGCCCGGGAGGATTCAGAGACAGTTTATTTCCGGGTTACGCATACAGA
>JASJBY010000205.1 GCA_030066245.1 Gammaproteobacteria bacterium | reverse complement strand
ACGACCGGCTTGGTGAAGCCAATGTGTTGAGTTTGCCCACATAATCTGCGATCCAAGGTCCGCCTGGTGAGAAATCCGGGCTAGGCGTGGCACCCTGGCCTTCCGCCTCTGCTCGTCAACCGCAAGCCCGTCTCCCGCCCCATCACCCGATGGGCAGGGGAACGCGCGGGTACGCCATGGGCGGGCTTCCTTCAGCCCGTGCCATTGGCGCGAATGCGCGCCTTGAAGTCCTGATATAGCGAGTGAGCGGCCTCCCAGACAGGTCCGGCACGCCCCCCCGAGACGGGCATGCCGTCAAGCCCGGTAACCGGCACAATCTCCCGGCTGGAACTGGTGATCCAGATCTCCTGAGCGCCTCGCAGCTCGTCCAGGCTGACAGGCCTCTCATCGCAGGGTACGCTGGCCTCCTGCAGCAGCTCCACCACCAAATCACGCGTAATTCCGGGCAGCAGCTGGGCGCTCTTGGGTGGAGTAGCCACCTCGCCGCCGACCACAACGAACACGTTGCTCGCCGCACCCTCGGTGACCTTGCCGTCGCGATGGAGGATTGCTTCAGTAGCCCCGGCTTCCAGCGCCTGTTGCCTGAGCAGGGTATTGGGCAGCAGGGTGATCGCCTTGATGTTGCAAAGCTCCCACCGGATGTCGCGGGCGGTGATGGCCTTCACGCCATGCAGCCCGGCCGGCTCCGGCATCGGACTGACCATGGCGAACACGGTCGCGCTGGAGGTGACCGGGAAGGCATGGTCCCGGGGACCAACGCCCCGGGTGACCTGCAGGTACACAGTCGCATCCACGGCGGCATTCAGCTTCACCAACTCGCGTAGCAGGGCCTCCCATTCCGGGTTATCAAGGGGACGGGAAATACGCACGCCGTCCAGGCTGTTGCCCAGTCGCCAGAGGTGCTGCTCCAGTCTAAACAGTTGTCCGCCGTAGACGGGCATCACCTCGTAGACGCCGTCGCCAAACAGAAACCCCCGGTCTAGCACCGACACGGCGGCCTCTTCAATGGGCTTGAACTCACCATTCAGGTAGACGATGGACATGACTGGAAGGGTCGACTATTCCAACATCAGCATCACGTGGTCGACAAGCTGGCGCCAGAGCGTGCCCTCGTCCACGGTCTGGAGACTGACCAGCGGGCGCTCAAGGAGCTGTCGATCCCCCAGACTTAGGCTGAGCATACCCAATCGTTGCCCTTTGCCAACGGGGGCCACGACCTGGCCTTCCAGCTGCATACTGGCCTGAAGCTTCCGGTACTGGCCGCGCGGCACGGTAACGTAGAGATCATCGGCGAGGCCGACGTCCACCATCTCGGTAGCTCCTTTCCAGGCCCGAACTTGCTTGAGTGGCTGGAGCTTCTTGTACAAACGGCGGGTCTGGAAGAAACGAAAGCCATAATTTAACAAGGCCTGCGTGTCACGAGCGCGGGCCTTTTCGCTCTCAGTGCCCATGACCACGGAAATGAGCCGCATGCCGTCCCGTTTGGCGGAGGCCACCAGACAGTAGCCCGCCGCCTCCGTATGCCCGGTCTTTATGCCGTCGATGCTCTTGTCCCGCCACAGGAGCTTGTTCCGGTTGTACTGGGTGATCCCGTTAAAAGTGAACTTCTGAATGGCATGCCACTGATACTCTTCGGGAAAATCCCTGATCAAAGCTTCTGCCAGCTTCGCCATGTCGCGCGCCGTGGTGTAGTGTTCCGGGTCCGGCAGACCGGTGCTGTTCACGAAATGGGTGGCGGTCAGGCCGAGCCGCTGCGCATACTGGTTCATCAGCTGGGCGAAGGCTTCTTCGCTGCCGGCCGAGTGCTCGGCCAGCGCCACGCTCGCATCATTGCCTGACTGAATGATCATGCCCTTCAGCAGGTCCTCTGCCGTTATGACCTTGTCGACCTCGATGAACATGCGAGAGCCCGGCATGCGCCAGGCCTTCTCGCTGACTCGCACTTTGTCGTCCAGGCGCATGTGACCGGCCTTGAGCTCCTGGAAGATGACGTAGGCGGTCATCATCTTAGTCAGGCTGGCCGGCTCGACGCGCAGATCCGGAGCCCGCGAGCTGAGGACATAGCCGCTGTCATAGTCCTGCAGCGTGTACGACTTTGCGGCCAGCGGCGGGGCGGCCGGCACGGGCGCCGTCGCGGCCATGACCCGGACTGCCAGCAGGCAAAGCAAAACCACGGTAATGGGAGCTATCCGATGCATAGGTTCTCAGGGAATGTACAGATGGAATTCAAGGCAGCGGAAACATAAAGAGCGGCTCCGGCCGCTGTCAACTGGCGCCGACCGGGGCCGGCTCAGTCAGCCCCTTCTACGCAGCAGGTGGCTCGTATGCCGCGCCACCGGCCGGTACCCCCGCGTGGGCCGTTCATAGGCCGAGAAGCGCTCGCGCAGATGTGACTTCCCGCCCTGGGAACCGGGCCCGGAGGACCCGGCTATTCGATGACCACATGGGTGTCCCCCACGCCGAGTGTGGCCAGCTGGCTCATCAGGGAATCAGCCTTCGCAACGCTGGCGAGTGGACCCAGGCGCACCCTGTAGATGGTGCCCAGCCCGTTGTTGCCTTCGCTGATCAAGGCGGGCGCCCCATCTATGGAGTTCAGGCGGGTCTTCAGACGTAGAGCGTTGTTTCGATCCGCAAAGGCCCCCACCTGGAGATACAGGGAGGGGCCGGCGGCTAACACGGGCTGAGGCGCCGACGGCTCGTTATCCATACGCCTGGCGTCCGTGGTCTCGACCTCCACCAGACCGGTTCCCTTGGCGAGCAGTCCCAGCTTGGCAGCTGCCGCATAGGACAGGTCAATGATCCGATTGCGGTGGAAGGGCCCCCGGTCATTGACGCGTACCACCACGCTGCGCCCGTTCGCCAGGTTGGTTACCCGCACATAGGTGGGTAAAGGCAGCGTCTTGTGTGCGGCGGTCATGGCGTACATGTCGTAGACCTCCTGTGTCGAAGTCCGGCGACCGTGAAACTTGGTGCCATACCAGGATGCGATGCCTCGCTCCCGGTATCCGTGGCTGGAGGCGAGGGTGTGGTAACGCTTGCCGTTGACCACGTAGCTCGGCGGATTGCCATAACGACTCCGGGGTTCGGTTCGGGGCACCGCGTCCGGTATGGAGGCGACGTCGGGGGGCGCCTGCGGGGCTCCGTCGCTCTGCTCAACCCCGGAGCAGCCCGCCAGCAGCGAAATACCAACCGCGCGGAAGAAAAGGCAAACGATAGACTTGCGAGAACCTCTCATGGCGCTACATTATGCCCTGGCTCTCGCCAGTCTCGAACTCTTGGGAAAGCTGGAACACCGCCATTGCATAGAGGGCACTGTGGTTATAACGGGTGATGGCATAAAAGTTCTGCAGACCCACCCAGAACTCCTCGCCGTTACGATTCTCCAGACGAATCAGGGTCGCCAGCTGCTCATCGGTCAAATCCCGGGGCACGGACAATCCCTGCCGCCGCATATCCCCCAGGGTGGTGTGCGGCTTGAGCCCCTGCTTCACAAGCGCGGCGACTGCAGCACCGTTCACCCCGACCTGGCGGGCGACCGGGCGCCCGGGTTGCCAGCCGTGCACGCTGAGATAGTTGGCAACGCTGCCGATGGCATCGACCGGATTTGAGAGCAGATCGCGTATCCCGTCGCCGTCGAAATCCACCGCATAGTTGCGATAGCTGCTGGCTATGAATTGAGGCCAACCCATGGCCCCCGCGTAAGAACCCTTGACGGCTGCAGGGTCCAGGCCTTCCTCCCTGGCCAGCAAAAGAAACTGCTCCAGCTCGCTGCGAAAGAACGGCGCTCGCTTCGGGTACTGAAAAGCCAGGGTGGCAACAGCGTCCAGCACCGGATAACGCCCGGTGTTGCGGCCGTAACGGGTTTCCACCCCGATAATGGCCACAATCACCTCGGGCGGCACTCCGTAGCGCTGCTCCGCCCGCTCCAACGCCTCGCGGTGAACATCCCAGAAACGGCCACCCGCCTCGATGCGCTCCAGGGTCAGAAAGATGGGCCGGTACGCATACCACGGCTTGGCCTCTGCGGGTCGTGAAATGGCTTGCAGGACCGATTTTCTGGGCTTGGCCGACGCGAACAGCTGCTCAAGCTCTGCGCGCCGAAAATCGTGCCGAGCAGCCATCTCATCGATGAAGGCTCTGGCCTGCGGCATATCGAGGAAACCCTCGGCCCGGACACTGGAAATCGCACCCGCCGGCATCCCAGCGAGGGTAATGGCGACTGTGGCGATTGCAGCACGGCCGTACCTAGCAAAGTTTCCACGCGACGTTCGCTTCATTCCGGGGCCCTCCTCAACCCGACAACAGTCGTCGATGGGTATGCACCGACATCAGAATCCCAAAAGCCGCCATGAGGCTGACCAGAGACGTGCCTCCGTAGCTTAGCAGGGGCAGGGGAACTCCGACCACTGGCAGCAGGCCGGTCACCATGCCGATGTTGACGAACACGTACACGAAGAAGGTCAGCGTCAACCCGCCTCCGAGCAGGCGACCGAAAGTTTCTTGGGCGCCGAATGCCATAAACAATCCGCGCGTAATGACAAACAGATACAGCCCGAGCAGGATGAGAACGCCCAGCAGACCGAACTCCTCACTGTAGACCGCGAAGACGAAGTCCGTGGAGCGCTCTGGCAGGAAGTCCAGATGCGATTGCGTTCCATTGAGCCAGCCCTTCCCGTACAACCCCCCTGAGCCAATCGCTATCTTCGATTGGATGATGTGGTATCCGGCACCAAGAGGATCGCTCTCCGGGTTCAGGAAGGTGAGCACCCGCTGTTGCTGATAGTCGTGCATCAGATACCAGAGGATAGGCGCGAAAGCCGCCAGCAGCAGGCTGACCATGCCCACGAAGCGCCAGCTGATACCTGCCAACAGCAGCACCAGGGCCCCGGAAACCGCAACCAGCAGGGCAGTACCCAGATCCGGCTGGCGCGCGATCAGGATGGTCGGCACCAGGATGATCAGCCCGGCCACGACGATGTCGCCGAAACGCGGTGGCAGCGAACGTTCGGCCAGGTACCAGGCCACCATGGCCGGGACGGTTATCTTGACCATCTCCGAGGGCTGGAATCGCAGGATGCCCAGGTCCAGCCAGCGTTGCGCGCCCTTGCCCACGTCGCCGAAAAACAACACGGCGAAAAGCAGCCCCAGCCCCGCAGCGTACAGCCAGGGCGCCCAGTACGCCAGATGCCGGGGCGGAACCATGGCGACCACAAACATCACGGCCAGCGCCGTGAGCAGGCGCACGCCCTGACGTATGAGCAGATCGGTATCCTGCCCCCCCGCGCTGTACAGCACAACGAATCCCACGCCAGCCAGGACAAGGATTCCGAAGAGCAATGACAGGTCCAGGTGCAGGCGTTGCGCTAAGGGTCTATCGTCCTGCACCTGCTGTTCCCCTCCCGCGGCCTGGGCGGCCCGTCAGCTTTCCCATGCCTGACCGAGCAGATAATGGTCCATGACCTTGCGGGCGATGGGCGCCGCCGCTTTCGAGCCGCTGCCGCCGTTCTCCACCAGCACTGCGACGGCGATGCGGGGCTCCTCCACCGGCGCGAAGGCGATAAACAGGGCATGGTCGCGGAGCCGCTTCTCCAGCTCCTCCGCCTCATACTTCTCTTCCTGGCCGATGGTGAAGACCTGTGCCGTACCCGTCTTGCCGGCAATCGTGTAGGGTGCATCCACTCCGATGCGGCGGGCAGTGCCTCGAGCCCCGTGCACCACGTCTACCATGCCCTGAATGACCAGGTTCCAGTGGGCCCCATCTCTCAGCGTCACGCCTGCCTCGGCCACGGGTTCGATGGCCACGGTCTCACCAACCTCGGGGTCGATGACCGCATTCACCACCCGCGGCCGCACCCGCGAGCCCCGCTTTGCGAGGCTCGCGGTGGCCGTCGCCAGCTGCAACGGGGTGGTCAGAGTGAACCCCTGACCTATGCCGGTAATCAGGGTCTCGCCCGGATACCACGGCTGGTTACGCACAGCCCGCTTCCACTCGCGGGATGGCATTAGCCCGGTCACTTCGCCGCCGATATCCACGCCGGTCTTCTCACCGAAACCGAAGCGGGTCATGAAGCTGTGGATGCGGTCGATGCCGAGCTCCAGGGCAAGGTCGTAGAAGTAGACATCGCAGGACTGCGTCATGGCGCCGTTAAGGTCGAGCTTGCCATGACCGCTGCGCTTCCAGTCCCGGTAGCGATGCGAACGCCCCGGCAACTGATACCAGCCGGGACACCAGGTCTCTCGCTCCATGGTGGTCGCTTCGTATTCCAGGCCGGCGAGGCCAACGAACGGTTTCACCGTGGAACCGGGCGGATACTGGCCCCGCAGCGCCCGGTTGAACAGGGGGCGGTCCGGCGATAGCTGGAGACTGGCATATCGACGCGAGTCGATGCCGTTGACGAACAGATTCGGATCGTAGCTGGGGGTGCTCACCAGGGCCAGGATACCGCCCGTTCGGGGCTCGATGGCCACGACCGCGCCGTTCTCTCCCGCCAGGGCCGCCTCGGCCACGGCCTGCAAGGAGACGTCAATGTCGATGGCCAGGTCGTCGCCCGGCTGCGGCGGCGTGCGGTCGAGAATTCGCAGGGTGCGGCCCTGGGCGTTGGTTTCCACATGTTGATAGCCGACCTTGCCGTGCAGCACGCCCTCGTAGGCCTTCTCCACGCCGGTCTTGCCGAGGTGGCTGGTGCCGCTGTAGTTCGCCGTGTCCAGGTGTTGAAGCTCCTGTTCGTCGATTCGTCCCACATAGCCCACCACGTGAGCCGCCGTGGCGCCGAGGGGATACTGTCGGGTCAGACGGGCTTCGATGTCCACCCCGGGGAAACGGTGGCGGTTGACCGCAAAGCGCGCAACCTCCTCCTCGCTCAGATGAAACCTGAGCGGGATCCCCTCGAACGCCCGTTTGCGTTTCAGCAGCTTGCGAAAGCGATCGAGATCACTGTCCCGCACATCGATAATCTCGGCAAGTCCCTGCAAAGACGCTTCCATGTCGTCCACGGCCTCCGGCACAATCTCGAGGCTGAAGGAAGGCTGGTTCTGGGCAAGTACCACGCCGTTGCGGTCGTAAATGAGCCCGCGGGTGGGTGGAATCGGCACAATCTTGACGCGGTTCTTCTCCGAGAGAGTGGCGAAATGGTCGTGACTGATCACCTGGAGATACACAAGGCGATTGATCAGCACGGTGGCAAGAACGAGCACAACGGCAAGAGCGGTTAACACCCGTTGGCGCAGCAACCGGGATTCGCGCGCCTTGTCCTTCAGAGTGATGCCTAGGCTCATCCCAATCTCCGGCGCCTAGAGGTCCGTACCAGAAATACGCCGCATTAGCGTGGGCCGCGGGGTCCCGCCGGAACCCTTCCCTGACAGACTTCGTCGTAATTGCGCGCCATTACCCTAACGTCCCAGCTGATGCCTCGGCCGCGAACCGCAACCGGTGCAGCGCGGCCCCCCCCGCACCGGTGTTCGTTTAGGGCCGTGCCGGCATGAGTGGCCGGGACCGTCGGCCGCAGGGATAACGGCCGTCGAGCCTACAGGGCGATATTCACGGCGTGTCCCGGCGGCTCGTGCCGGTACGGCCCTCACCGCGTATGCTAAACCGATCACGGATGCGGCCTCCCGGAGCTGTGCTCAGGCAACACGGTATTTGCGACGCACGTCCCGCAGGACAATGAACACCCACGGCCACAGGATTGCACTGGTCAGCGCGGGCGAGAACACCACGCCGTCAGCCGTGGCCAATCCCTGAATACCTTTCACCCAGAGAGCGATGGAACGATCCAGAACCACCAGCAGCAACACGCTGACGCTCTGGTGCCACAAGGGCAGGACCCGCACCCGCTTGTGGAATCGCAGGGTGATGAAGGCCACCAGCGTGAGTCCGAGAGCATGCTGGCCCAGCAGAGTCCCGGTCAGCACGTCCAGGAAAAGCCCGAGGACCCAACCGATGCCGACACCGACGCGGTCGGGCACCGCAAGACACCAGTAAATCAGCGCCAGCGTGACCCACGGGGGGCGCCAGGGATCGGCCCACTCCGGCAACGGGACGGCCATCAGCATGAAAGCGACCAGGAAGCTGAGCACGATCGCCTTGCCACCCTGGTGCCGCACCAGGCTCATGAACGTACCTCCTGGCCCTCGGCATACTGGGCCTTGTTCGAGGCTCCCTCCTTTCCCGGCCACACCAGCAGCACCTCGCGGTTGCGCTCCAGCTGGGCGGCTGGTTCAACGATCACCTTGGCAAAAGGCTGTCCCGTATCAGTCTCTACGCTAAGAATCCGCCCCACCGGATAGCCGGAGGGGAATCGTCCCCCCAGGCCCGAGGTCACCACCAGGTCCCCCACCACCACATCGGCATTGTTCGGCAGGTGGGTGAGCTCCAGGTCACTGGTAGCGCCGGTACCCACGGCCACCGCCCGGAGTCCATTTCGATTCAGCTGGACGGGCAGAGCGTGACCGGGATCCGTGATCAACAGGGCGGTGCTGGATAGGGGATTGACATGCATGACCTGTCCCATCACGCCATGGGCATCGATCAAGGGCTGCCCCCTGAAAACTTCGTCGTTGCCGCCTTTGTTCAGCATAATCTGGCGGGAAAACGGATCCATGTCCACGGACACGACTTCCGCAATGAGCACCCGGTCGCCCACCTTGACTGA
The DNA here is from genome assembly GCA_030066245.1 of Gammaproteobacteria bacterium. Lineage (GTDB taxonomy): Bacteria > Pseudomonadota > Gammaproteobacteria > JAABTG01 > JAABTG01 > JASJBY01. The sequence continues at coordinate 1,370 of JASJBY010000205.1, read as the reverse complement.
AGAGTCCAGCAACTTGCGGAGACGACGGTTCTCGGCGGCCAGCTCTTCGTACTTGCCCAATCGCGCCTGAATCAGCAGCTGCTGGGTACGCAGGCGCTCGTTCTCCTCCCTGAGGGCACGCCGGGTGGCGAGGGCATCGGTCAGCCATTTCCCTCCCCTGAAGGGCGCATGCACCGCGAACTGCAGCGGATAGACGATCACGGCCATAGCCGCGCGCACCGTCTCCAAATGGTGGCGGCGATGGTCCACGGTCATGAACAGCACGGACGCCAGCACGCACACGAGCAAGCGCACGTTGACGGAGGGACCGCGGATAAAGAGTGGCTTTAGCGGCTTTATGCAGGCTGTCCTGTCGTCAACAACTAGAACATATTTCGGTCATTCGGACCGGGAATGCAACACACCATGACGATATGGCGACGTTTAAAGCGAAGTCCTTGAGTCGGGTCGCCTTCGACGCACAACGCTACTCCGAGGCGAACACGTCGACGCCCTTCTCGTCCATCATTTCCAGCGCCCGCCCGCCGCCCCTGGCAACACAGGTGAGCGGATCCTCGGCGATGATGACCGGCAAGCCGGTTTCCTCCATCAGCAGCCTGTCCAAGTCCCTCAGCAGCGCCCCGCCGCCCGTCAGCACCATGCCCCTCTCGGCCACGTCGGCGCCCAGCTCGGGCGGGGTCTGCTCAAGCGCAGTCTTGACCGCGCTGACGATGCCGGAAAGGGGCTCCTGCAGGGCCTCCAGAATCTCGTTGCTGTTCAGAGTGAAGCTGCGGGGCACCCCCTCGGCGAGGTTGCGCCCGCGCACCTCGATCTCCTTCACTTCGTTGCCGGGGTAGGCAGAGCCGATTTCGTGCTTAATGCGCTCGGCCGTGGCCTCTCCGATCAGGCTGCCATAGTTGCGACGCACGTAGTTGATAATGGCATCGTCGAAACGGTCGCCGCCGATGCGCACCGAAGCTGCATAGACAATGCCGTTGAGGGAGATCACCGCCACCTCCGTGGTACCGCCGCCGATGTCCAGGACCATGGAGCCGCTCGCCTCGCTCACCGGCATGCCGGCTCCGATGGCCGCCGCCATGGGCTCCTCGATAAGGTACACCTCCCTGGCGCCGGCGCCAGCCGCCGACTCACGGATCGCCCGGCGTTCCACCTGCGTGGAGCCGCAGGGCACACACACGAGTACGCGCGGACTCGGGCGCAGAAACTGGTGCTCGTGAACTTTATGGATGAAGTGCTGCAGCATTTTTTCGGTTACCGTGAAGTCGGCGATAACGCCGTCTTTCAGCGGTCGGATAGCGGTGATGTGACCAGGCGTACGGCCCAACATGCGCTTTGCGTCATTGCCAACCGCCGCAATGGTCTTGGAGCCC